>JAIUMW010000279.1 GCA_022565365.1 Oceanicaulis sp. | reverse complement strand
GGGGCGGGCCGGGCGCGCCGATGCGATCAAAGACACGCCCCTTGTGCTGTTTGAGGACGTGCCCACCACGGGGGCGACGCGGGCGGCGTGCGCCGGCACGCTCAGGCGCGCCGGCGCCGCCGATGTGAGCGCGATCACCCTTGCGCGCGTTGTGAAACCGGTGAACCTCCTTAAATAAGGGGTCTCGCCACCGGAGTTCACCATCATGGCCGTCACCATCTATACCCGCCCGTTTTGTCCCTATTGCGTGCGGGCGGTGGATTTGCTGAAGAATAAGGGCGTCGGTTTCGAGGAGATCGAGGCCGGGTTTGATCCGCAGAAGAAGGCGGAGATGGTCGAGCGCGCTCTCGGCGCGCGCACCTTCCCGCAGATATTCATCGGGGAGGTCCATGGGGGCGGGTGTGACGAGATGATGGCGCTGGAGCGCCGGGGCAAGCTGGACGCCCTGCGGGCTGAGGCGGGCGCGGCATGAGCGCGGTGAAAATCGCTCTGGTGCAGATGCGTTCAGGGGTCGATCCGGCGCGCAATATCGATGATGCCGAGGCGATGATCCGCGAAGCCGCCGCCAATGGCGCGCGCCTGGTGGCGACACCCGAAGTGACCAATCTGGCCCAGCGCGATTCCGGTGAGCTGTTCGACGCCCTGCGCACGCCGGGCGAAGACCCGGCCCTGGTGCGCTTTTCCGATCTGGCCCAGACGCTGGGCATTGATGTGCTCGCCGGCTCGCTGGCCCTGCTGGGGCCGGACGGGCGGGCGGTGAACCGCTCCTGCCTGTTCGGTCCGGACGGCGCGCTCAAAGCCAGCTATGACAAGATCCACATGTTCGATGTCGCGCTGGGCGCGGGCGAGGTGTACTCGGAATCGGAAAACTACGCCCCCGGCGACCGGGCGGTGATGGCGGATGCAGCGGGCCTGAAGCTCGGCATGACCATCTGTTATGACGTGCGCTTCCCCTATCTCTACCGGCGCCTGGCCAAGGCCGGGGCCAATGTCATGACCGTGCCCAGCGCCTTCACCCGGCCCACGGGTCGCGCCCACTGGGAGGTGCTCTTGCGCGCCCGCGCCATCGAGACCGGCAGCTTCGTGCTGGCGCCGGCCCAGGGCGGCAAGCTTGAGGACGGGCGCAAGACCTGGGGCCATTCCATGGTGGTGGGGCCCTGGGGCGAGATCATAGCCAGCCTGGCCCATGACGAGCCGGGGCTTCTGTATGCCGAGATCGACCCGGAAGAATCACGCGATGCGCGCATGCGCATCCCGGCGCTCAAGGGCGAGCGGGAGATATCCGGCCCATGATCCGCTACGCCCTCGTGTGCGAGGCCGATCATCGCTTCGAGGCGTGGTTCGCCAGTTCGGACGCCTATGACGATCAGGCCGCGCGCGGGCTGGTGGAATGCCCGGTCTGCGGCTCGACGCAGGTGTGCAAGCAGATCATGGCGCCGGCGGTGCGTACGTCGCGCAGCCGGGAAGCACGCGAGGCGGCGCGCCCTGAAACGCCGGACGCCGCACAGGACGCCACGCCCGCCGTCAACGCCCCGGGCGAGGCCGAACCGGCCGATTTCGAAGCTGTAGCGCGCAAGGTGCGCGCCCATATCCGCAGCCATTATGATTATGTGGGCGAGGATTTCGCCAAACAGGCCCGCGCCATCCATAGCGGCGGCGCGCCGCAGCGCCTGATCTATGGCGAGACCAGCCCGGCCGAGCGCGAGCGCCTGAGCGAGGAGGGCGTGCCCTGCGCGCCCCTGCCCGCCCCGTTCGCCCCGGTCCCGGCCAAGAAGGCCAATTGAGCGGGGCCGGACCCCCTAACCGATCATCCCGCGCTTGATCAGCTGCTCGATGACCTCTTCGGCGGCGGCTTCGGCGGACATGTCGGCGGTCTTGAGGTGCAGTTCAGCCTGCTCGGGCGACTCATACGGGCTGTCAAAGCCGGTGAAGTTCTTGATCTCGCCGGCCTTGGCCTTGCGATAGAGACCCTTGGGGTCGCGCTGGATGCACAGCTCCAGCGGCGCATCCACGAACACCTCGATGAACTCGCCCGGCTCCATCAGCTCGCGCACCATCATGCGCTCGGCGCGGAAAGGCGAGATGAAGGAGCAGGTGACGATCACGCCCGCGTCCACGAACAGGCGGGCGACCTCGCCGATGCGGCGGATATTCTCCACCCGGTCCACATCGGTGAAGCCGAGATCGCGGTTCAGCCCGTGGCGGATATTGTCCCCATCCAGCGAATAGGTGTGCCGGCCGATGGCGGCGAGCTTCTGCTCCACCAGATTGGCGATGGTCGACTTGCCCGCGCCGGACAGGCCGGTGAACCAGAGCACGGCCGGTTTCTGGCCTTTCAGCTCGGACCGGCGCGACTTGGTCACGTCCATGGCGTGGGAATGCACATTGCTCGCCCGGCGCAGGGAGAAGGCGATCATGCCCGCCGCCACGGTCTGCTGGGTGAAGCGGTCGATGAGGATGAAGGCGCCGGTCTCGCGCAGCTCGGCATAGGGGTCGAAGGCGATGGCGCGCGAGGTGGACAGATTGCACACCCCGATCTCGTTGAGATGCAGGCTGACGCCCGGCTCGCGCTCGAACGTGTTGACGTTGAGCTTGTGTTTCAGCGTGGTCACCGAAACCGGCGTGACCTGGCCGCCGGCTTTCAGGAGATAGGTCCGGCCGGGGATCATCTCTTCTTCGGCCATCCACAGGATTTCCGCGGCGAACTGATCCGATACGTCCGGGCGGCCCTTGGCGTCGGCCAGCATGTCGCCGCGCGCAATGTCGATCTCGCGATCCAGCACCAGCGTCACCGCCTGGCCTGCGCCCGCGCTGTCGAGATCGCCGTCGGCGGTGACGACGCGGGTGACTTTTGCGGTCTTGCCGCTCTGGGCCGCGACGATCTCGTCGCCCGGCGCGACGCGCCCCCCGGCGATAGAACCGGTGAAGCCCCGGAAATCGAGATTGGGCCGGTTGACCCATTGAACCGGCATGCGGAAGGGATGATCGAGCGCCTCGGCGGCATCGGTCTCGACGTTTTCCAGATGCTCCATCAGGGTCGGCCCGTCATGCCAAGGCATGTTGTCGGAGCGGCTGAAAATATTGTCGCCATAGCGCGCCGAGATCGGGATCGGCGTGATGGTGTCGAAACCCAGCTCCTCGGCGATGCGCAGATAGTCGGACACGATCTCGTGGAAGCGGGCGCGCGAATAGCCCGCCAGATCCATCTTGTTGATCGCCACCACCGCGTGGCGGATGCCCATCATGTCGGCGATATAGGTGTGGCGCCGGGTCTGGGTCAGCACGCCCCGGCGCGCATCCACCAGAATGATGGCCAGATCCGCCGTCGAGGCGCCGGTGGCCATATTGCGGGTGTATTGCTCGTGGCCGGGCGTGTCGGCGACGATGAATTTGCGCTTCTCGGTGTTGAAGAAGCGATAGGCCACATCAATGGTGATGCCCTGCTCGCGCTCGGCTTCCAGCCCGTCCAGCAGCAACGCGAAATCAATCTCGTTCTCGCCGGTCGTGCCGTGCTTTTTGGAGTCTTTCTCCAGCGTCTTGATCTGATCTTCGAACAGAAGCTTGGAATCGTAGAGAAGGCGGCCGATCAGGGTGGACTTGCCGTCATCCACCGAGCCGCATGTGATGAAGCGCAGGACGCCGCGCTCACCGGCGCGGGTGAGGCGCTCCAGAAGGGCGGCGCGTTCAGGCGTCTGGGCGGGGGACATGTCGTTCATGATCAGAAATATCCCTCGCGCTTCTTCTTCTCCATGGAGCCGGCCTCGTCATGGTCGATCAGCCGGCCCGAGCGCTCCGAGGTGCGCGCGGTGAGCATTTCCAGAACGATGGCTTCCATGGTGTCGGCATCGGACTCGATGGCGCCGGTGAGCGGATAACAGCCCAGCGTGCGGAAGCGGATGCGGCGCATCTGCGGCGTTTCACCCGGCTCCAGCGGGAAGCGGTCGTCATCGACCATCAGGATCTGGCCGTCACGCTCCACCACAGGCCGCTGCGCAGCGAGATAGAGCGGCACGATGGGGATGTCGTCCTCCAGGATGTATTG
>JAIUMW010000278.1 GCA_022565365.1 Oceanicaulis sp. | reverse complement strand
TGGGCGGACTGGTCGATTGCCCAACTTGAGGCCGCGAGCTTGAACGGGCCGTTGTTGATCAACGATGTCATCTACGCCGAGCTTGCGGTTCGATATGATCGCATCGAAGACCTCGAGGCGTTTGTTGATGAGGCAGGTCTCGAGATGGCTCCGATACCGCGCGCGGCGCTCTTTCTGGCTGGAAAGGTGTTCACGCGGTATCGCCGGGCGGGGGGATCGCGGACCGGAGTGCTGCCTGACTTCTTCATCGGCGCCCACGCGGCGGTCGGTGAGCAAGCATTGCTCACGCGCGACATCGGGCGTTACCGCACATATTTTCCATCGCTGAAGTTGATCACGCCGGACGTATGATCAAAGCCTAAAAACCCTTGTTTTTCCTTGCTTTCATTCTTCCGAAAAGCTATGTTAAGAGCTAATTTTCGGAAGATATGACATGCTGATCGGCTATGCTCGCGTCTCCACGCAAGACCAGAAACCCCAGCTGCAGCTCGATGCCCTGAAAGGCGCCGGCTGTGAGCGGATTTTTGAGGAGAAAGCTTCTGGCGCCCAGCGGGAACGCCCAGCCTTGAAAGAGGCGATTGCATTCCTGCGCGAGGGCGACACGCTCGTCGTGTGGAAGCTCGACCGTCTCGCCCGTTCCCTGCGGCAGCTGATCGATACGATTGAGACGCTGAAAGCACGCGGGATCGGGCTTCGCTCCCTCACCGAGAATATCGACACCACGACCTCAGGGGGACGCCTGGTGTTTCATATTTTCGGGGCCCTTGCCGAATTCGAGCGATCGATCATCCGGGAGAGAACGGTGGCGGGCCTCGCTTCGGCTCGGGCCCGTGGTCGCCTTGGTGGACGGCCCCGGGCCATGGCGCCCGAGGATGTCGCAAACGCAAAGGCACTTCTGGCAAACCCAGAGATCTCCGTGAAGGAAATTGCCCGGCGCCAGGGTGTCTCCGTCTCGACATTGTACAAGCACATTCCGGCCGCACGCAGGGCCGGCCTTGAGACAGACAGACCCGGCAACACGGATGGCCAAGACAGGAAGGCATGAAGGAGGCGCGAGATGCAGTTTGATCTTTTCCCCACCACGATTCATCTCCGCTGCATCGATCCGGCGAAGAACAAGCGTCGTTTCTATGTCCTTCAGTTGCAGAGGACCCTCTTTGGTCAATGGGCCGTGGTCCGCGAATGGGGGCGCATCGGCAGCCGGGTGGGTCAACGTCTGGAGCAATGGTTCGACGATCCCGCCGCAGCCCATGCCTTCATGAACCAGCTGGAAAAATCAAAGCGGCACCGGGGATATCACTGAACGCGGCGATCAGGTCGCCGCTGCAGCGGCACCTGCAGATCATTGTCGCTGTTCAACACATACGCATTCAAGACCGTCCATTATCACGCGTCTACGGCATCATTCCAGATCCGCCCGCACCATCCTGCGAAATCCGCCAACCCGTCGAAAGCCATGTCTTTCGACACCAGGGGGCAGGACAATTCGATCGCGGTCGCGGCAATCATCCGATCGAAGGGATCCCTGTGATCCCATGCAAGCAATCCCGCGGCCATGGCCATCCTGGCCGAATAAGGCGCGAATTCGAAACCTTGCGCCAGGCACAAGCTGTCAAGCCAGTCGGCATGAGGCGCCATGGCGTCCCATTTGCCGTTGCGAACCTTCAGCGTAATTTCATGTAGGGCACAGGGCGGCACCAGAACGGCGGATGCGGAATTGATCGCCGCGAGGGCCTCTCTCGGCAGGCTCGCCGGCGAAATCATGGACCAGGCCAAAACATGCGTATCGATGAGGATCCTGGTCATGCGTCCCACGCGGCGAGCTCTTCCTCACTCATGGGTTCGAGAAAATCGGGCATGGTCTCCTTTGCCACGACACCTTCTAGTAGCCCCAGCCGAATGCCCCGCCGTTTTGCCGGAACGAGCTGGACAACGGGCACGCCGCCGCGGGCAATGATGACCTCCTCGCCACGCTCAGCAGCAGCGAGGAGCTCGGAAAGCTTGGCTTTCGCCTCGGATACGTTGATCTGCATCATGGCCTCCAAACACAGACCAACACCTAGACCATGACCATATATAAATCAAGATTCTGATGGCCCGCAAAAAAGAAATGTACCACAAGCGGTTGATATGGGGCGCCGCACAATCTCGCAATCACAAACAATGGTTCGACAATCCCGCCGCAGCCCATGACTTCATGAGCCAGCTGGAGAAATCAAAACGGCATCGCAGATATCATTGAGCGAGACGCCTGCGCGTCTTGCAATTGCGGCGCCTAGCCGGGCCCGTGGATGGGTGGCGATTGAAGGGCTGATGGCAGAGGTCGCTCGCACCTATCGTGCGCGTGTCAGACCCAGAAACTCACGTCGCCCGGTGTGAGCATTCGGCCTTCCTGCCAGCCATGGGCCAGATAGTGGGCCAGAGGATCAAAGTTGGCTTCAAGGACATCGTCATACCGTTCCAGATAGCGCGTTCCACTCATCCACGCGGAGGGGTCACGCTGCTCCAGCCAGCCGAACAGCAGATAGTGTTCGTACGCGTTGGTGAAATCGCCGAGCTCGACTGCCGCGTCGACGTCCTCGTTGCTTCTGCGGTACCAGCTCTCACTGAAGAGCACATTGGGGTCACGAGCCTCCCGCGCACCGTAGGATTCGTAGTGCTGCAGGCCGCTCGCGATTGATCCTTCAGCAATGGCGGCGGCGACATCCGGGTTGTGGCGAAGGTAGAAACCCTCGTCGAACGCCCCGCCAAGGCTCGTGAAGCCCACCGAAGACGGTGCGTTGACCAGGCTCACGTCGTTCGAGAACAAGAGCAGCTCGATCTGCGACAGCCGGTCCGACGAAGAGGGGGTTTCGACAATGAGCACATCTTCATCGGGATCGAGGTTGATCGACACCTGTTCGCTTTCGAGGCTGTAGCCTGCGACGTTCACCCCTTCCCCGCCCACGAGCGTGTTTGTGCCTGGACCACCGATCAGCAGATCATTCCCGGCACCACCAATCAGAACGTTGTTCGCGGCGTTGCCAATCAGGGTATCGTCTCCAGCCCCGCCGATTGCATTCTCGATCAGCGATCTCGTATCGCCATAATGCAGCAAAGCGTTGGCGACATTGCCGGGCGCGATTCCGTCTCCGCCCGTCAGCGCGCGCGAATTGACGAGCTGCTCCGGGCTGAAGGTCGAGAACTCGCCTGGTTGAAGATTGATCCTGACGGGCCCGGTATATGAGCTGAGATCGTAGGTGTCGTTCCCGCCCCCATCCCAGATGGTCGTGAAGATCTTGTTCTCCGTCGGCCGGCCCTGCGGGACGCCGTTGATGAACATCTCTCCCGTGGTCTCACTCCAGCTGTAGACGGTATCCTCCGCCTGGTGGTCGTAATTCGCGCCGTAGAGATACTGGAGGGCGGCGATGTCAAACATCATGTAGGACTGCGGCTGGTTGAAGCCGTCGCCTTCGAAGGTGAGATCGCCCGGTGAGGGGCGGTAGGTCATCAACGACCATGCCTGGCCGTCTTTCTCGACAGGCAGCGCCTCTGTCCCGAAACGGGGGCTCTCCAGTCCGAGTTCTTCGCCCAGATCGGCTTGAGAATAATCATCATGCCCGTGCTTCAGCCCCATCGTGTGGCCGATCTCGTGCATGATGGTCGCAAAACCCCAATTGCCTTTCTCAGGCGTGAGATAGTAGGGCTGGCCGCTCTCCCCGAACCAGATGTCTCCGGCACGGGCTAACTCGGAAGGGAACCACCCTTCTGCCGAGGGAACGGCCTCGGAGAACGTCTGAGCCAGGCGCAGCGTCGCTGCGCCCGCCTGTTCGCCGGTCAGCTCGGTAAAGTTCAACAGGGTGTAGGAACTGACCAGTTCGAAGGCGTAACGCGCCACCGCGATCTGCATCGCGTTGAACGGCTCGAACAATGCGAGGCGATCGTCGTCGTATGCATTGCCGTAGAGACTGGCAGCGGCTGGAAACGCGTAGGTGAGCTCGGTTGACGCCCACTTCGATCCGATCAAGAGCGCATCGACGGCTCGAGCCCCCGAGAAAAAGAAC
>JAIUMW010000277.1 GCA_022565365.1 Oceanicaulis sp. | reverse complement strand
CGTCCGGCGAGGAAATGCCGATCTATGACGCGGCCATGAAATACGCCGAGGAGAGCCGTCCGCTGGTGGTGTTCGGCGGCAAGGAATACGGCACCGGCTCGTCACGCGACTGGGCGGCCAAGGGCACGCGCCTTCTGGGCGTGCGCGCGGTGATCACCGAGAGCTTTGAGCGCATCCACCGCTCCAACCTGATCGGCATGGGCGTCCTCCCGCTCCTGTTCAAGGACGGGCAGAGCTGGTCCGCGCTGGGCCTCAAGGGCGACGAGACCGTGACCCTTGAAGGCGTGGCCGATCTGGCGCCGCGCGGCGATGTGCACGCCGCCATCACCCGCGCGGACGGCTCGAAAGAGACGCTCACCTTGCGTGTGGCCATCGATACCGAGAACGAGCTCGATTACTTCCGCAATGGCGGCATTCTGCACTACGTCCTGCGCCAGCGCGCCGCGGCGTAAGGCGCTTCAAACGCCTGACAGACAGAACCCCGGCGGAGCGATCCGCCGGGGTTTTTCATGCGCGCTGGAGGCGCAGACCGGTCAGAACCGCGCCGTCAGCCCCACCAGCAAGGCTTGCGACTGCACGCTGCTGTCGGCCACATCCTGAATGCCGACAAAGGGCTGCCAGCCCTCGTTTAATACCAGCTCCACGCCCAGATCGATGAAGCGGTTGAGATGGATCTGGGCGCTGACAACATGCTGGTAGACGGCGTCGAACTCAGTGTTCTCCGGCCCCAGTATGGACCCGGAGAACACGGCCGCCAGCGTGGAGTCATAACCGGCGATTTGCGTGCGATAGCGCCCCATCACGCTCAGTGCAGACAGATTGCGCGCTCCGGGAAGCGGCGCCCCTGTGTCATTGTCATAGGCGACCGCCACCCAGGGGGCCGTCGTCTGGGTGTATTCCACGGCCACATCAAAGTGCGGCGTGGAATACTCCGCCGCCAGGTCAAACAGCCCCACGCGTTCAGCGATATAGACGCGCGGCGGGCGCGGCGCGTTCGGCGGCCCGAAGCGGTCGATCGCCTGGACAGTATGGGAGGTGAAATTATTGTTGTAGATCGTGTCATGCAGATAGCTGGCTGACACGCGCAGGCTGGAATCGCCATCAAGGCGGAAGGTGCGCTCGATTTTCAGGGCGTAATTACTGCCCAGCCCGCCATTCCGGTCCAGCGTCAGGCCCGTGCGCAGCATGCGCTCGCCTGTCGCCAGGGTGGCCGAGACGCGCCAGTCCTCGCCGACATATCCCAGCTCGGCCACCGGTGAATCGGCGAGCGCCCAGAAGAAGTGCTGGTTGATGGTGTGGGTGAACGGGTTGTAGCCGGTGTGTTCGCCAAAATCGATGGTCTTGCGCCCGTAGGCGAGATAGCCGCCAAACACATCCAGATTGCCTAGCACGCCGTAGTATTCGCGGGCCTGGATCTCGTCGTGGTCGCGCGAGAAGGTCACCTCGGAATACTCGTACTGGATATAGCCGGTCAGCCAGTCGCCCAGCGTTCCGGTAAAGGCCAGGCCCGCGGCGGCGATCACGAAATCATCATTGCGCGTCCCTGGCCCGTGCTGGTTGGGAAAGCGGTTGAGGATCGGAAACTTGCCTGCGGTATCGGTCCGCTCGAAAAAATGGGCGGCCTTCAGATATCCGCTGATTGTCAGCGTGTTGGTGTCCAGTAAGCCGGACCTGCGCGCGCGCAGCAGGTAAGGGGCGTCTCCGGTGACATGCTCTTGCGTGTGGGTCATCACCGCGCTGAGCATAGGATTGACGCGGATGATTTGTCCGAGCGGCGTATAATCCGGGGAGGTCGGAGCAGCGTCGTGAGCACAGGCCATGCCCGACATGGCCACCGCCGCCACCGCGCCGGCTGAAAGCACTTTCATGGTATCGATTAACCCCGTCAGTTAGTGGGCCGTACCTGCCCGAAAAGCGGGTTCGATAAAGCAAGTTTCTTACTAGTCAATTGACTGCGCCCGCCCTGACGCTGAGCCGAGGGGGTGACGTCAAAGCGCTGGCGCAAGGCGTGTGCATCGGATCATCAGCCGCCACAGGGCGCGCTGGAGGCTGTGCTCAGGCCGGCAACGCCAGCATGTCCGCAACAATCACGGGGTGGGGTCACGGGCGCGCCCAATCCGGGCGATTTAGACGGCTGGAACGCTGTGGGGTTCGGCGCCATTGGCCGCGCCCGGATCAGCTGGGGCTGGCAGCGCGCTCACGCCCCCAGCACCTCGCCTTCGCGCGCAGGCGGCGGGGGCGGGGTGCGCCAGTGGCGGATGAGGGGGAAGAGGCCGGCGAGGATCTGGGCGATGAAGCCCAGCTGGTGGCGCGCTTCTCCGTAGAGCGCGAAATGGGCCAGCAGCGTCCTCCCGGCGAGGATCTGGGACATGGCCGCCTCGCCGATCAGCAACAGGACGACGGCCACCCCGCCCATGGCGCCCGCGCCTGTGCGGGTCAGCTCGCGCCCCTCCATGGCCATGCCCGTCAGATGCCAGGCGGCGTAGAGGATTACCGGCAGCTCGATCATGAGGGCTGGCCAGGGTCCGAGCCAGGGCTCGAACACGAAGGTGCGGAACGCGCCCAGCACCACGCCCAGCACCAGCAGGCATGCGGCATAGATGAAGCCGGCGATCAGGGCGGGGCGCATTGGGGGTCATCCTGCTAAAGGCCTGAGAATCAGACGCCGCGCGGAGGGTGCGTCCCCGCGCGGCGTCTTTTAGATCAGGTCAGGGGGTGTAAGTCAGCCCGCATCCTTGAGATTGATCGCCTTGGGCCCCTTGCCCCGGCTGTCCGCCTCGGTGTCGAAGGACACGCGCTGGCCGTCGTGCAAATCGGCCATGCCGGCCTCTTTCACGGCGGTGATGTGGACGAACACGTCCTTGCCGCCATCGTCCGGCGTGATAAAGCCGAAGCCCTTGTCTGCGTTGAAGAACTTTACAATACCAGTGGTCATGGAGAAGAGCCCTCTTCACGTCATGGCGCGGCGTCCCGCGCACAAAGGCTGCGCGCACGGCGTCCCGCGCGCGGCATGCGGTCTGGCGGTCGGGGAAGGAACAAGTCGCAGGCGCAAGGGCAACCGGTCGTCTCGCTAGGCTTCACCGGGCCTTGTTCAGGCCGCTTGTGCACGTCAAACTATGCCTCAAACCGGTTC
The DNA here is from genome assembly GCA_022565365.1 of Oceanicaulis sp. Lineage (GTDB taxonomy): Bacteria > Pseudomonadota > Alphaproteobacteria > Caulobacterales > Maricaulaceae > Oceanicaulis. The sequence goes on along the minus strand of JAIUMW010000277.1, from coordinate 940 downwards.
GCGTCACAAGCGTGTGCTCATGGCCCGCGATTGCAAACCGTTTCGCCAATCCCTGCCGATCAGGAGTTCCATGTCCAGACACCGCCAGCGCCGGCAGGCGATCCGCGAGGCCCGCAGAGTGCGCGAAGGCGGGCCGGACGCGGGCGCGGCCATGCGCCTGGCCGTCTTGGTGGCGATGGTGCTGATCGCGCTGGCCGTGGCGGCGGGCTTTCAGGGCGAGCGTCTGGCCACAGCTATGGCGGGCGCCTTTTCCGGGCTTGAACCGCTGACCCGCCCGGTCCTTCTGGGCGCGAGTCTGCTGGAGCTGGGCGCGGCAGCCGTCATCCTCATCATCGCCGGTGTCATTGGCTGGCGCGCCTTCCGGCGCTGAAGTCCGGATGCTGAAATCGGGCGCTGAAACCCGCCGATCCCGGAGGCTTGCCTTTCACTCCGCTTGAGGGGAGGGTCGGCGCTGTCATATTTGCGCGCGCGGGTCCCGCTGCGCGCCCACACGAAAGGATGCACCATGGACCTCACCGGCAAGACCGCCATCGTCACCGGCGCGGCCAGCGGCATCGGCAAGGCCATCGCGACGGCCTTGCATGCGAAGGGCGCGCGTATCGCCGCGATTGATCTTGACGGTCCCGGCGCTGAAAAGACCGGGGCTGCGCTGGGGGGCTTTGGCGCGCGCGTGGACGTCACCGCCGAGGCCGCGCTGACGCGCTTCATCAACAAGGTCGAACGCGCGCTGGGGCCGGTGGATATCTATATCTCCAATGCCGGAATCGGCGTCACGGACGGGCCGGGCTGGGGCGCAGGCGACGCCGCCAACGCCGCCTGGCAGGCCTGCTGGGACGTCAATGTCATGGCCAGCGTCTATGCGGCGCGTCACCTGGCCAAACCCATGGCCGCGCGCGGCGGGCATTTCCTGATCACCGCCTCGGCCGCCGGGCTGCTGTCG
>JAIUMW010000276.1 GCA_022565365.1 Oceanicaulis sp. | reverse complement strand
GATGCGGGAAATCCTTCGCCGGCGTGGCGTCCACTGCGCCATAGAGATCGGCATAGACTTTCGCCGCCGCTTCAACGTCCGGCGTGGCGACGCCCACATGATTGAGCCGTCCGAGCTTCATCCCCGCCTCCCTCAGCCCGCCATGACGATGGCGTCCACCGCCGGCTTCTTGCCCCAGATGCGCGCAGCTTCACGGCGCACGGCCTGACGCAGGACTTCCTCCACGGCGGCCTCGTCACGGCGCTCGCGCTTGCCCATGCGCTTGAAGGCGGCTTCGGCGGCGTCGGCCAGATCGTCCAAGAGGGCGTCCAGATCATAATCGGCCCGGTCGGGCACGCCCATGGCGCGCAGATCCAGCCCGTTCTGAAGCGCGCCGTCGCGCAAAATGGCAGCCACGGTGATATGCCCGGCGACGGAGAGCTTGCGGCGTTCGCGCATCGCTTCGTGGCCGTCGCTGATGATGAATTTCCCGTCCACATAAAGACGGCCCGCCGGCGCCTCGTCGACGATGGCCGCGCCCTCGCGGGTGATGCGGATCACCGCGCCGTTGAACGGCTCCAGCGCATGGGGCACGCCGAGCGTCTTGGCGTAGGCGGCGTGCTCTTTCAAATGGCGCAGCTCGCCATGGACCGGGATGGCCACGTTGGGCCTGGCCCAGGCGTACATCTGGGCCAGCTCGTCGCGGCACGGGTGGCCGGAGACGTGGATATGGCGGTCACGTTCGGTGATGAGGCTGACGCCGCGCCCCGCCAGCCGGTTCATCAGCTCGAAAATGCCGCGTTCATTGCCCGGAATGATGCGCGAGGAGAAGATCACGCAGTCGCCCTGGCCCAGCGTCACATTGCGGTGGGCGCCTTCAGCGATGCGCGACAGCGCCGCGCGCGGCTCGCCCTGTGATCCGGTGCACAGATAGAGGATCTTGTCGGCGGGGAAGTAGGCCGCCTCCTCCTCGTCGATGAAGTCCTGATACTGAGCCAGCATCCCCACCGATTTGGCCGCGCCGGTGATGCGGTGCATGGACCGGCCGACCAGGCAGACACGCCGGCCATTGGCCTCGGCGGCGTGAATGGCGGTGTCCAGGCGCGCGACGTTCGAGGCGAAGGCGGCGATGGCGACCTTGCCCTTTTGCTCGCCGACCAGTTTCACCAGATTATCGCGCACCCCGGCCTCGGATCCGGCTTCGCCCGGCGTGAACACGTTGGTGCTGTCGCACACCATGGCCATCACGCCCTCGTCGCCAACGGCCTCCAGCGCCTTGATGTCGGTGCTGGCGCCGATCACCGGGTCAGGATCGATCTTCCAGTCGCCGGTGTGCAGGATCAGGCCTGCCGGCGTGCGGATGATCAGGCCGTTGGGCTCGGGGATGGAGTGGGTGAGCGTCACCAGCTGCAGATCGAACGGGCCGATATTGAAGCGGCTGCTCATGCCGATCTCGTGCAGCGCGGCCTCGCCCAGCAGGCCATGCTCAGCCAGGCGGTCGCGCATCAGATAGGCGGTGAAAGGCGTAGCGTAGATCGGACAGCGCAGACGGCGCCACAAATGGGCCACCGCGCCCATATGGTCTTCATGGGCGTGGGTGAGGACGATCGCCTTCAATTGATGGGCGCGCTCCTCGATGAAGCGGATGTCGGGCATGATGATATCGATGCCCGGCGTCGACAGATCGCCGAAGGTCACGCCGCAATCGACGATGATCCATTCGCGGTCCTCTTCCGGCCCGTAGCCGTAGAGATTGAGATTCATCCCGATCTCGCCCGAGCCGCCCAGCGGCACGAAATACACGGCGTCGGCGTCATTGGTCTTATGTTTTCTGGTCACTCTGTATCTTTCTCAAGGGGCGCATTGCGCCGCCACACTTCGAGCAATCCGCGGATGGTCACATCCGGGTCGAAGTGATCAATGGTTTCGGCCGCGCCCTCGCACAACGAGGCCACGCCGCCGGTTGCGATGCCCGTCATCTCCTGGCCCAGCTCGGCCTTGAGCCGGCGCACCAGCCCGTCGATGAGGTCGATATATCCCCAGAAGACGCCCGACTGCATGGCGCCCACCGTATCCTTGCCCAGCACGCGCGGCGGCCGCTCGATGGCGATGCGCGGCAAGCGCGCTGCGGCCTGGTGAAGCGCCTGCATGGACAGATTAATACCCGGCGAGATCACCCCGCCCTCAAAATTACCGTCCGCCGAGACCACATCGAACGTGGTGGCGGTGCCTGAATCCACGATAATCAGGGCGCCGGGATATTTCACCCGGCAGCCCAGCGCGTTCACCAGCCGGTCCGCGCCAGCGTCCTGGGGCCGCTGAAGGTTCACGCCCACGCCCAGATCAATGCCCGGATCGCCCACCACCACCGGTTCGGCCCCGATATAGCGCCGGGCCAGATTGCGCAGGTTAAACAGCGATTGCGGCACCACGGTGGAGATGACGCAGCCGGTCAGGTCTTTGAGCGTCATCCCCTGCAACTGAAGCAGCTGATTGAGCCAGACCGCGTATTCGTCCGCCGTACGCCCCGAATACGTGGCGGTGCGCCACTGGGCGCGCCAGTCCGTCCCGTCATGAACGGCGAACAGGGTGTTTGTGTTCCCGCAATCAATGGCCAGCAGCATGTCAGGCTCCGTCAGGGCGCGCCGGCGCCGGGGAAGAACACGTCTCCCGCCGAGATAAGCCGTCTCGTCCCATCCTTCAAATCCAGGCGCAGCGAGCCGTCCTCGGCGAGGTCTGCAAACACGCCCTCCACCGTCTCGCCATCCAGGCGCGCGGTGCAGCGCTCGCCCAGGCCATGGGCCCGCGACAGCCAGGCGGCGCGCAAGGGCGCAAACCCATCCGCCGCCCAGCGCTGGCGCCAGTGCTCAAAGCGGGCGGAGAGTATTTCCAGCGCCGCCTCCGGCGCCAGCTGCGCGCCATGGACGGTGAAGTCGGTCGCCGGGCGTTCGCTGTCGTCCGGGTGGCGGGCGAGATTGACCCCGATTCCCACCGCCAGCCACAGCCCGCCCGCCGGATGGGCGCCGCTCTCCAGCAATATGCCCGCCGCCTTGCGCCCGCCGATCAGAAGGTCATTGGGCCATTTCAGCTTTATCAGAGCCGCATCAATCACGGAGGCGGCGAGATCGCCTGCGGCCAGAGCGGCGGCGAAAGAGAGCTGAGCGGCGCGCGCCGGTCCGGCTTCGAGCCGGTAGAGCCCGGTGCAGAACAGATTGCCGGATGCGCTGGTCCAGACCCGTCCGCGCCGTCCGCGCCCGGCGCTCTGGACGCGCGCCCTGATCCAGCGCGGGCCTGTCTCTCCGGCGCGGGCGCGGCGCTTGGCCTCCTCGTTTGTGGAGTCTAGCGCGTCAAAGATTTCAATCTGCAAGGCCGGACCGCCCGTCCCTATGAGGACACGCTGATCGCCATGGCCAGCACCACGCCCGCCACCGGCACCAGCGCCACGGTGGCCAGGGCCGCCGTCCGGCTGATGAAGGCGACGCCTGCCGGCGCCGGCTCGAACACGCCCGTCGGCTCGTCAAACCAGATCACCTTCACCACGCGCAGATAATAGGCGATGGAGACCGCCGAGAAGACGAGGCCGATCACCATCAGCCACCACAGGCCGGCCGAGGCCGCAGCGTAGAAGACGAAGAGCTTCCCGAAGAAGCCAACCAGGAAGGGCATGCCGCCAATGGAGAACATCAGCGCCGTCATCGACCAGCCCAGAGACGGGTGGCTTTTGGCCAGGCCTTTGAGATCGTCGATCTGCTCCACCATGCCTTCGGCGCGGCGCATCGACAGGATGACCGCAAACGCGCCCAGCACGCCCACCACATAGAGCGTCATGTAGAACAGGACCGCCCACAGCCCCAGCGCCGTCCCGGCGGCCAGGCCCACAAGCGCGTAGCCCATATTACCGATGGAGGAATAGCCCATCAGGCGCTTGATATTGGACTGCATCAGCGCGCCCAGCGCGCCTACGCCCATGGAGAGGATGGCGAGCACCACGATGATCTGGCGCCATTCATCGGTCATGGCCGCGAACGGCGCGTAGAGCACCCGGGCGATGAGGACCATGGCGGCGAGCTTGGGCGCCGTGGCAAAGAAGGCGGCCACAGGCGTCGGCGCGCCCTCGTACACGTCCGG
>JAIUMW010000275.1 GCA_022565365.1 Oceanicaulis sp. | reverse complement strand
GGTGACGAAATTCACCTTGCGCCGCGCCGCCGCGTCCAGCCCCTTGGCGTTCGCCAGCAGGCTCAGCATGAAGCGCTGGTTGATGAGATAGGAGTGCTTGATGGCGTCAAACACCGGATGCTCGCTCCAGGCGCTGGAGCGCCAGCGCTTGTCTCCGGGCTCCGGCGTGAGGGCGGGGGGCGGGGCGGGCTCTTCCCCCGACAGCAGGCGCTTGTTCGTCGCCGACCACAGATCGATATAGCCGCGATAGAGATCAGACTGGGCCTGCAACAGGGCTTCAGGATCTGACAGGACGGAGTCCCAGGCCTGGATGAGCTCGGGCGCCGCGTGCAGCGGGTCGGCCTTGGGCATGAGCGAGGGGTCGCCCTCCAGCGAGCGGCGCATGACATCGCTCATCAGCTTCTGGCTTTTCAGCGCTGACTGCATGAGATTGCGCGACACCGTCTCCAGCCGCTCCAGATCGGCCTCGCCCAGCAGGCCCAGAGAGGCGGCTGCGGCGACCGCCGGGTCAGGTGCGGGCTGAGGCGCTGTGTCTTTGACGGGGGCCGGGCCGGGCTTTGGCGCAGGTTTGGGCGCAGATTTCGTCTTTGGCGCGGCCTTGGCTTTGGGCTTCGCGGCGGGTTTGGCCGCCGCTTTCGCTTTCGTCTTTGCCGCTGATGCAGGTTTCGTCCCGGTTTTGCCTGTGGTCGCCCTTGCAGCTTTCGCCGGTCGGCCGCCAGCGGGTTTGCCTGGAGCTTTGGCTGAGCGGGCGGGGGTTTTCTTGTCGGCCATGGCGCGCAACGCCTCCCGGGAGGTGACAGTGACGCGGATAAGCGTATAGAAAGCCGAAGCCCCATCCAATGCCCGGAGGCGCAAGGCGCATCATGATTTTGCGAATGCTCGCCGTCCCCCTGATCGCTGCGGCCGTTTCAGGCTGCGTGCGCATGGACATGCCGCAGCCGGCGTCGGAAAGCTGGACGCTGGCGCGCCTGTCGGCTGATGAGCCGGGCGCTGCGCCCGTCCATGTGCCAGAGCGGGTGCTGGACCCGGGCACGCTCGCGGCCATGGCCGCGTCCGAACGCGCGCTGATGCAGCGCGGGGCGCAAATCCGCGACACCGCCGCCAGCGTGGCCGACCCCGAGGAAAAAGCTGAAGATTACGCGGTGCGTCAGCGCGCGCGCGCCACGCCGCCCGAGTGACGGGCGCCACTCCCCTGACCTGACAAGGATGCAAGCATGTCGAACGCCAAGGGGCTGGAAGCCCTGACCAATGATGCGGTGAACGCGGCCGAGCTCGCCGCCATTGCGGCCTCCGCCCTGGTGGGGCGCGGCGACAAGATCGCCGCCGACCAGGCCGCCGTGGACGCCATGCGCACCGCGTTTAACGCCATGGAGATGCGCGGGCGCATCGTGATCGGCGAGGGCGAGCGCGACGAAGCGCCCATGCTCTATATCGGCGAGGAAGTGGGCACGGGGCAGGGGCCGGAGATCGACATCGCGCTGGACCCGCTGGAAGGCACCGACGTGACCGCCAAGGGCATGCGCGATGCGCTGGCGATCCTGGCCCTGTCGCCGCGCGGCGGGCTGCTCTATGCGCCTGATACGTACATGGACAAGATCGCCATCGGGGCGGGCTATGCTGAAGGCGTCATCGATCTCGACGCCTCGCCCGAGGACAATATCCGCTCTCTCGCCCGCGCCAAGGGCGTGGACCCGTCGCAGATCACCGCCTGCGTGCTCGACCGTGAGCGCCATGAAGGTATCGCCGCCTCGATCCGCAAGGCGGGCGCGCGCATCACCTTTATCGGCGACGGCGATGTGGCCGGGGTGATGATGGCCGCAGACCCCGAAGTGGACGTGGACATCTATATCGGCCGCGGCGGCGCCCCCGAGGGCGTGCTGGCGGCGGCGGGGCTTCGCTGCGTCGGCGGGCAGATCCAGTGCCGCCTGCACTTCCGCAATGATGACGAGCGCGCCCGCGCCAAACGCACCGGCATCGAGGATCTCGACCGCAAATACACGCTCATGGCCATGGCCAGCGATGACTGCCTGCTGATCGCCACCGGCGTCACCGACGGGCGCATGGTCCACGGCGTGCGCAAGGGCGCAGGCTGGGTGGAGACCCAGACCCTGGTCTATTCCTCCATCACGGGCGTGCGGCGGAAAATCTCGACCCGCCGTCCGCTGACGCGGTGAGCGCGGGCGCGCTGTTCGGCGTCACGCGCTCGCTGGGCGGGCGCGCCTGGGCGCTCAAGCCCGCCGATGACCGCGTGGCGGGCGAGATTGCGCGCCTGACCGGCGCCAATGATGCGCTCGCCCGCCTGCTGGCGGCGCGCGGCCTGACGGCGGACACCGCTCCGGGCTTTCTGGCGCCGCGCCTGCGCGACACCTTCCCCGACCCGTCGAGCTTCAAGGGCATGGACACGGCTGCGCGCCTGATCTGGGACGCGGTGGAGGCGGGGGTGCGCATCGCCCTGTTCGCCGACTATGACGTGGACGGCGCCACGTCGGCCGCCCAGCTCTCGCGCGGGCTGTCGGCGGTGAGCGAGCCGCCCCTGATCTATGTGCCGGACCGGATTGAAGAGGGCTATGGCCCCAGCACCGCCGCGTTCGAGACCCTGAAAAATCAGGGCGCAGGCCTGGTGATCACGCTCGATTGCGGCGCGGCCGCCGTGGTCCCGCTGGCCGGGGCGCGGGCCATGGACCTGCCGGTAGCGGTGATCGACCATCACCTGATGGACGGCGCAGCGCCCGACGCCGACGCGCTGGTCAATCCCAATCAGCCCGGCGATCAGTCCGGCTGCGGCCATCTGGCGGCGGCGGGCGTGGTGTTCGTGCTGCTGGCGGCGCTCAATCGCGAGGGGCGCACGCGCGGCGCCTTCGCCAGCCGCCCCGAGCCCGACCTCCTCGCCTTCGCTGATCTGGCCGCGCTGGGCACGATTTGCGACGTGGTGCCGCTGACCGGTTTTAACCGCGCCATCACCGCGCAAGGCCTGAATGTCATGAGCGCCTGGGCGCGCCCCGGCCTCAAGGCGCTGGCAGACGTGGCGGGCGTGCCGGGACCGGCGGGCGTGTATCACGCCGGCTTCCTGATCGGGCCGCGGATCACTGCCGGGGGCCGGGTGGGCAAGTCTGATCTCGGCGCGCGCCTTCTGATCAGCGAGGACGCGCAGGAAACCCGCGCCATCGCCGCCGAGCTGGACCGCCTCAATGGCGAGCGCCGCGAGATCGAGGCGGGCGTGCTGGACGGCGCGCTGGCCCAGATCGAGGCGGCGGGGGTGAGCGAAAGCGCGCCCATCCTGATCGCCGCCGGGGAGCACTGGCATCCCGGCGTCATCGGCATCGCCGCAGGCCGGATGAAGGACCGGTTCAACCGCCCCTCCATCGTCATCGGCATTGATCCTGAAACGGGCCTGGCCAAGGGCTCTGGCCGCTCGTGCACCGGCGTCAATCTGGGCGCGGCGATCGCGCGCGCCCGGGACGCGGGATTGCTGCTGGCGGGCGGCGGCCACGCCATGGCCGGCGGGCTGACCATGGCCGCGAACCGGATCGATGAGCTGCGCGCCTTTCTCGAATCAGAGCTGGCGGCCGAATGGGCCGCGGCGGACGAGGCGCGCACGCTGCAGCTCGACGCGGTGGCTCATCCCGCCTCGGTGTCGTTCGAGTTCTGTGAGGCGCTGAGCGCCGCCGCGCCCTTCGGCCAGGGCAATCCCGAGCCGCGCTTCGCCTTCGCCGATCTGCGCCGCACCTTCGCCAAGCTGGTGGGCGTCAACCATGTGCGCGTCACGTTCGAGGCCGCCGGCGGCGCGCGCCTGCAGGGCATCGCGTTTCGCGCCGCCGAAGGCCCGATGGGCCAGGCCCTGCTGGCGCCGGGCGAGGCGCGCTTCCATGTGGCGGGCAAGCTGCGCGCTGAAGACAACCAGTATGGCCGGCGCGCCGAGCTGCACCTGGAAGACCTTGCGCCTGCGGGCTGAACGGCGCGCAGCGCGATGTGAAGAAACTGCCCGCGCAGCGCTTGCATAAGGGGGAGGGGGCGGATATATCGACGCTCCACGCGCATGCGGGCCCTTCGTCTATCGGTTAGGACGCCAGGTTTTCAACCTGGAAAGAGGGGTTCGATTCCCCTAGGG
>JAIUMW010000274.1 GCA_022565365.1 Oceanicaulis sp. | reverse complement strand
CGAGAAGCAACACTATGATTCGCCTTGTGTTCAAAAGCCACGAGGTGAACCCCAATGACCACACAAACCTTCCTGACCGTCCGGCAAGTGGCCAGCCGCTTGGCCGTAAGCGTTCCGACCGTCTGGCGCTGGACGCGTGAGCGCACCGACTTCCCGCAGCCCCATAGACTGGGACCGTCCTGCACCCGTTGGCGCCTAGCTGACCTGGAAGCGTGGGAATCCGCGCGGGCGGGCGCAGCATGAACCAGACAAAGAGCACCCCGCCCCCGGCTGCCACCGGGAGCGAGGCTAAGGACTATCGTCGTAGTGCCACCACGGACGGGCAGCAGAACCACTATACCACCGCGCCGGATGTTCGCCAGCGCGAGGCTGCACCCGCCTGGTATTCCAACCTGACCCGCAACCTGCCGCCCAACAGCAGGGCCATGGGCAGCGAGCGGCCCCGAGGTCTGGCGAGTACTCGGCAAATGCGGCGCGCTCAACAAGCCCGCTTGCGCCGCCAGGCCAGGAAGGCACGGAGGGCGCGGCGATGACGGTGAGCGATACATATGCGGGTGAGTTGTGCGCGCAGGCGCGTGTCTCGCTGTTCTCTTCTGAGCGTCCGGCTCGGCTGTCTAAGCTGTATCGGCTCACTGATAGCGCTGAGGTCAGGACGGAGCCTGGTGGCTCGCTGGTGCGCGGTACCTATGAGCGTCGCGAGTGCAGCGATCCCGTTCAGCTAGCGCAACTGATCGACGGCCTACAACCCAATCAGGCGCTGGCTTTTGGTGTTGCTAGGGTTGAAACCGCCCCGGTCGCGTCGCGCAGGGTGGCTGAAGATGGCGATATTACCCGGACACGCGAGCACTTCGACTGGCCGGCAGGCCCTGGGTGGCTGATGTTGGATTACGACCCGGAGGCGACCGACGCACCGTTTGACCGCGATGGCCTGCTAGAAGTGCTGGCGGAGGCATGGCCGGAGATCAAGCGCGCCCCGGTGGTGCTCGGTGATAGCGGGAGCTCACACATTTATCGCGCCGATACTGGCGAGTGCGTGAAGGGTAGGGGTGGGTTGCGCTGCTATGTGCTGGTGGCCGACGCCCGTGATATTCCGCGCGCTGGGGCAGCGTTGCACATGCGCTTGTGGTTAGCGGGTTTCGGGTTCTATTCGGTGAGCGCGTCCGGGTCGCTATTGGAGCGCAGCCCTGTGGATGCTGTGGTGTGGCAGCCGGAGCGCTTGGACTTCGCGGCAGGTGCAAAGTGTGTCCCGCCTCTGGAGCCGCGACGCCCGCCGGCAGAGTCGCGCAACAACGAAGCCGCACCTATCGACACTCGTGCAACTCTGCCGGATTTGACTCCCGGAGAACTAGAGACCCTGGAGGAACCACGCTGCACGGCACGTGAGCGGGTGGCGCCTGAGCAAGCGATGCAGAGGGAAGAATGGGTAGAGCAGCGTCTTGCCGAGATCGAACCCGAGGACGTAGAAGCAGCGCGTGCGCGACTGACCGACGCTGTAACGTCGCGGCGGCTTTACGGGGACTTCATGCTGCGCCATCAATCTGGCGAAACTGTGACAGTCGGTCGGCTGCTCGATGATCCTGACCGATGGCACGGGGAACGCTTTGCTGATCCGCTGGAGCCGGACTACCGGGGCGATATGCGCATTGCTTGGCTGAACCTAAAAAGTGGTGGCCGCCCCTACATCCACAGCCACGCGCATGGTGGCAGCCGTTATACGCTGACCCGCGCCAGTGCCACCCTAAAGGCCCAGGCTGGGCAAATGCCACGGATCGTCAACGAGGCCGACGCATTGATGGCTGTTGCAGGCGTTGTATTCCAGCGCGGGGGACAGTTGGTCCGGGTGGTAGACGATGGGAGCATTTTCGCGGTGCAACAGCCTTGGCTGCGAACTCACCTGGAGGAAGTGGCCGCTTGGCAGAAGTGGGATGGCCGCTCGAAGGCATGGGTGCCTGCCGATGCGCCTGGAGACCTTCCGTCGCGTATTCTCGCAAACCGTGGAGGCTGGACAGTTCCAGAGCTGACGGGGGTGATTCGTGGCCCGATTCTGCGCCCCGATGGTTCGCTGTTGAGCCAGCCTGGTTATGACGAAGCTACTGGTCTCTTGCTGCTCGCAGACCACCCGGATGGTTGGCCGGTTATACCGAGGCAGCCGAATCAACAACAAGTGCGCGCAGCGTTGGCAACGCTCTGGGAACCCTTCGCACATTTCCCGTTCGCTGACGATCTGAGCCGTGCGGTGCAGTTGGCTGCCCTGCTGACCGCTGTACAGCGGCCGTTGCTGGAGACCGCGCCGGGATTTGCCTGGAACGCTTACCGCGCCGGGACTGGTAAGAGTAAGGGCGCAAAGGCTACTGCCTGGCTTGGTGGAAGCGAGCCGGTAGAAAGCCCTTGGTCCGATCAGGCAGAGGAACAGCGCAAGCGCCTTATGTCTGCGCTGATGGCAGGCCCGTCCAGCCTGATGCTGGACAACATTAGCGGACCAATGGACTCCGACACGCTTTGTTCGATCCTGACTGCCAGCGAGTTTCGCGACCGTAAGCTAGGCGTCAGCGAGGACGTGAGCGCCCCGACACGAGTACTGATAACAGCCACCGGCAACAATCTGCGGCTTGTGGGAGACCTATCCCGCAGGGTGCTGGTGACCACTATCGACCATGGGGTGGAGAGCCCTGAGCGGCTGGTGTTTCCGTTTGATCCGGTGGCTCGCGTGCGGGAGCGGTGGCGGCACTACCGCGCCGCTGCCCTGACCATACTTTGTGGATTCCTGGCGGATGGCGCGCCGGCAAGAGGCAAGGGAACGATGGGCAGCTATGAGCAGTGGGACGCCCTGATCCGTCAATGCGTGGTTTGGGTTCAGGGCGAAGGACTGGCTGGCTTTGACCTGGCTGATCCCGCTGACGCGGTGGCGCGAAATTACGACAACGACCCTGAAACGCAGAAGCTGCGGGCATTGTTGTCAGCGTGGTACGAGCAGCACACCGCCACGCCGGTCCGAGTTGCAACGCTAATCACTTCTGCCGGGTGCCCCGACAGCCCCAGCTTTCCGCAATACGATCCGAAGCGCGCGGCGCTGATGGAAGCACTGCAAGAAATCGCCGGGGAGCCTGAGAAGGTGAACCGCCGGCGGCTGGGGCGGTGGATCGAGCGCCACGCCGGGCGCGTCGTTGATGGCTTGCGCATTGAGGATGCGGGCGAAGCGTACAAAACCCGTCAATGGCGGGTGGTGCGAGTCTGAGCGGGTGGGGGTTTCAGGGGTTTCTGGGGTTTCTCACAACGAGGGGTCCTGAACTGTCACTGACAGTTCAGGGGTATAGAACAGAACAAACCCGCGAAACCCCTGAAACCCCCAATAACGATATCGAGCCTTGTTCGAGGCGCGCGGCAACCGCGCCCAAACGACCGCCAAACAGAGGAACCCATGGCAGTCAGTAACCGAACCCAGAACCCCCAGCCTGCCCATAGCGTCGAGACAGCACGCGGCCTGCGGTGGCACGTGGACAAGTGCCCGCAGTGCGGCAGGAAGCACGCGCACAAACATTTAGGCATCGTCAGCGCGCCCTGCGGTGCGACCTATCCGATTGCACCCTGGTGGACTCTGGAGGAGGAATGAAGGGTATCGGGATCGACACCGACGCCGCCCGCGAGATCGCGGAGGCACTGACAGAGGCGGAAGCCGCAATGCTGCGGGCCATCGAAGTGGGACGCGCCTCAATGGTGCCGCCCGGCTGGTCAATGAAGCTGGAGCCTGCCCACCGGAGCGTGCGCCACACCCGAATGAGGGCCGCGATTGCTGCCGGCGCGGAGTAGCCACCGTTAGGGCAAGCTGATGATTTCACCTAACCATAAAAAGGGCCGGCCCAACGATGGTTTTTCCCGCCTATAAAAAGGCCCACCCGGAGGCAACCCCATGAGTAGCAACCCCCGCACCTTCCGCACCCCCGTCCGGCTGATCGTCAGCGTTGAGGCCGCGACCGTGGCTGCTGTCGATGACCTGATGGCTGGAGGTAGCCACCACCGACACCGGAACCGCTCGGAGTTCGTGCGCCTGGCGATTGAACGCGAGCTGGCGCGGTGCCGGGGTGATGATTTTCGAGCACGTTAGAGGCTGCCCCCCGGCTGATG
>JAIUMW010000273.1 GCA_022565365.1 Oceanicaulis sp. | reverse complement strand
TATTTTCGCCTTGCGGGAAGATATGTTCTATAGTCCACACAAACTGTTTTTTATCGACACGCCATAAATCAACATTAGACTCTCGGGTCATGTGCTGTTCAGCCAATGTACATAATATAAACCGAGCTACCCAAGAATTCTCTTCATATATAGGGCCTTCCAATTTCAAGCGGAATAAATCATCGGAGGCAGACACGACTATCAAATCGGATTCGATAGTATGCACAATCTCATTGCCTTTGAGGTTGCTGATTTTTTCAATGAGCGCCATGAAGTAGCGCGTAAGGTCACGCGTTGGTGGCGTATCGGTCAGGTTACGACGGACAAAGAAACGAACGAGAAGATTCACAATAGAGACAAGATGCTGATTACTGAGTTGCAATCCATCTCTTTTGAGCATCAGATATAGCATCAACAAGTAGGATGGTGCGCCTTGAATGCGTTCCAGGTTCTTTAACGGCACTTCCAAACCATTTAGAGGATATTCTTGATTCAGATTGATGATTACCGAATACAGTTTTCCTGCTGATTCAATCTTATCAAGAAACCCTTTTGCGTCTTCATTAATCAGTTTTTCATAAATCTGAATAAGGTTAGAACGCGTAGCGACAGGAACATGGTGAATTTCCTTCAGCTCGTCTTTAAATGCATTGTAGTATTGGCGGAAAAACCGTTCTTGTGTGGCATAATCGTTGCCCAGGTAATCTAGTAGGCGCGTCCACTGACCGAAATAGTAATCGACTTTACCCGGCTCGTTTTGCTCCAATCGCGCCAGTAGTTTATTCTTTATCAAATCAATGGCCGAAAGTGGAATACCCCGATTATTTAGCGACTCGAATAAGGTATAGGCGTCGGCATGACTAACCACCTCGATTTTCACAAGACTAGCACGGTTTAACTTGTCTAGAAATTGGGTTAAGGGATCCAAACGGTCAACATCATCCACTAACAGTTGAATGAGTCGTTCCTGGAAGTACTTAAATGCACGATGAATTTTCCGAACGCTGCCGTATCGTGGCAAATCATATTTGCCAATAATACCTATTTCCGACAGGACGGCAAGGTAGTCTGCATTATTGTAGTTCTGAATCTGAGGAATAATACGAATCAGGTCATCCCCTTTTTTCAAAATCAGTTTTCGTTTCAGATTAAGAAGCTCCAGACGCTGATCATCATCCAGCTCCTGTTCGAGTTGTTTGAAAACGGCATAAACAGCAGCAAATAATAGAGATAGGGTAGTCAAACGCTGTTGACCATCCACCACTTCTAACTTCTGAACACTATGTGTATCGGTAGACTGATTGATGCAAATAATAGATCCAATGAAATATCCGGAATTATTCTCCAAAATATCATCGAACAACGTCTCCCACTGTGTCCTGTTCCAGGTGTACTCCCGCTGATACCGCGGGATTGCATACACTATAGCTGCATCAATATCGAATAGTTGCGAAATCGGATAATTGTTTACGGATTTAATCATGCTTTGGGAAAATTACGTTAGTTATTTGCATTGCGAACGTGCCTACTTTGCCGTTCTTAGTCTTTAGTTAGGAGTAGCCTAGCTTGATTCAAGACGTAATTAGCAAACTCGACTGTATATAATAGATACGACATCGCGTCCTTATACAGTGGCACTTTAGTCGGAGAGTAATTAATGCCGCCTTTTCCTTCAAGATCAGCTGAGGCAAAATGATACGGAAGAATATCTAGTGAGCCGTGTGAGGCAGGGTTGAGCACATGCTCAATTTGTGTTGACAACCAAGTCATGTATGGTTGGTCAAGATTCAAGCCTTTAGTTAGAAACGTCACATACGGTTTTAACAGCATATTCCCTTTAATTTTAGGATTTTCTCGCTGTACATTTTTGCCCATGAACTTTGAGGTAGGTTTGTATAGCTCCCAGAAGTCTGAGTCAGGATGATTATCCAATTCCTTAGCTAGGCTGTGTTTCTTAACTGGTAGATATTCCAACAACACTTGTTTTGGAATACATGTGAATAGTGCTACTGCAACGAACTCGTGTATAATTCGGCATTGTCGAAACACTCCTGGAATATTTCCTATTGTAAGCACATGGTATGCGGTTTGAATTTCACATGTTGCGTTTAGCAAACTAATAGCCACATGGCTTTGATGCTTTTCGTTTGAAACTGCACTATTCAGACCGTGACCTTTTGGTTCCATATTGTGAAGAAATATTGCAATTAGTTCTGATAGTTCAGTTATGTTCTCGTATCCAACCGCTTCCTCGATAAGGCGTATTCTGTGCTCAATCGCCAAAAATGAAACTTCGATGTTATTTTTTGTATTAAGATTCATAGCTATTTAACTGTAATAAACCATTTACATTATGTGCTCAAGGGAGCAACTATTATACTAAAGTTCCTGCCCAGCATTTGTAGCTACAAAATAGTTTTTGGTTTACTTCTTTAGGTAGATGTCTTCTTCATGATATTCATCTTGAAGAAAGACATATTTCTTCAAATTCATTTTATTTATCTCTTTGTTTTTCCAAAACCTATCGAATCCTCTTGATCTCTTTAATACAGTATCAATATCACTTCCAGTAACAAGCTCCATACTCATGTCTGAGTTTAGAATTAAACTATGATGTTTTCTGAGTATTTTTTCGATGGTAGTATAAAGAGCCTCAATTTCAATCCAATTTAAAGGATAATCTATTTCAAGTTGCCTTGGATTACTAAAATACTTTTTTTCTGCGTGAGCAAATCCTCCGTCTCTTAATGCGGTCAATGTTTCGGCAATTATTTCATGAGAATTTAATTCTTCAATTTGAGAATCAATTAATTCAACGTACTCCTTTTTAGATAAGACTTTACGATCTGATTTTAAATCATCCGACCATCCAACATACTCAGATGGCAACAAAGAACTATGTGATTCCTTTGCTTTCACAAGCCAGTCATAAATACTTCGTTTTTCTCTAAAAGAAATCAACTTATAAGTATCTAGACAGAGCGTTCTCTTAGAGGTGTAAAAAAACAATGAAAAAAAATGTGAACAACCTTTAATCCCCATTTCACCATTGGTTTTAAGCCAATCCAAAAATAGAGTAATCTGTTTTAGCAGTGATCTCACATAAATGAAATTCACAATCAGTCTGAAAAGATAATCCTGAAGTTCTTTTTTGGGATTTTCCATTTCATTTAAATCAAATTAAGGTAACAAATTTCTATTAGCTCAACGCATCAATCGATTGACTTAGCTATGACGTCGTTTAGTCCGGGCATTTCATTTTTTATGGAATCGACTAATTTTCGAACATCACTTCCAAGTGGCAATCGCTGACGTATTACTATACTTTTGGAGATTGGATCCTCTTCAAGCACATCAAATTCCCTGGAATCAAAATTAATTATCTGCTTCTGTTTTAAATATTCGATGTCAATTTTGTTTGTATCGATCGAAGGCGGATATGGCATCCTCATTACAGGGCGCCCATCGGCGTGGAACTGGACAAAGAAAATTGCTTCAAATATTAAGTCAGAGCGTTTAGATAGAGTGTCGCATAAAACAACTAACACTTCTTCCGAAGTATAGAAAGCATCGTCGGTCACATAGATCAGTAGAAACAATGGCTTAAATTCTCGAACAGAGTATAATGTATTTTTATTCTCCACCAATCGTTCTAGATGACTGGCCATTTCGGCTACTGTAAATACTCTTTGAGCAGTTGCGTAAGGCCCCTTCAATGGGGCAAGCTCGGTTAACTCTAAGAAAGCTTTTCTGCCATTCCATTGAACTTCAAAGTCGGGACCATTTTCGGATGGATAGCGATTGGCACCATCAAAAAAATAAGGGACATGATTCCCTTTAAGCGAGAAAATTAAACCATACATCGCAAAAGCTTCAGCATCATTTTTTTCATCTGGAAATTTTAGTATTCGAGGTGGACCAATTGTTGGCATACCTACATTATTGGAATAAATATTCCGTGATTTGATTGATCCAGACGGTCTTTTTGATTTTCTCTTATTACTTTTTCCCATCAATTAGTTTTCCGTTTTTCAGCCAGGGTCAAATGATGGTCGTTGATTCGGTCGCCGGGGTTGCCGCCGTAGTGCGGGCCGAGGTGGTACCAGGGGGCGGTTTCGACGTCTTTGCCGC
>JAIUMW010000272.1 GCA_022565365.1 Oceanicaulis sp. | reverse complement strand
AAGCGCCTGACGAGATGCCCGAGCCCATTGGGTCGGACGTGGTTGCGGGCGAGCCTTGCGACATCTACCGCGTGGATGATTCCGACACCGGGGAACCTGGCGATATATGCATCACGGATGATGCGATCATCCTTCGCGTGGAGACCGGGACCGGTGTCGTGTTCGAAGCCGAGGAGTTCGAGCGTGCATCGCAGGACCCATCGCTGTTCGAGGTGCCCGAAGGCTATCAACGCATGCAAATGCCAGGCGGTATGTCGCCGGGCCGCCGGTGAGCGCGCGCGGCTGCGGCCGCCACCTTGTTCGCGATTGACGTAGTCGCGCCAGGGCCATGACGGCACTGCCCGCAAGCCGCGCCGCGTTCCGGAAAGCGGGCGCTTCGCCTAGGGCGGGCGCGCCGGATATCTCTGGGCCGCCATTGCACAGACTGGCCGGGGGCTAGATCGCCTTCCATACACGGCCCGAAAAAAAGGTCTGGCGCAGCTTCCAATGCAGCAAGACAGAGCATCAAGCCCTGTCTGACGTTGGGGCAAAAATTAGGGCAGAGCCGAAGCGGCCCAGGATAACTGTCTGATTAAATATGGAAATAACAAGGCAGGTGGCGGAGACGATGGGATTCGAACCCACGATACCCTTTTGAGGTATACTCCCTTAGCAGGGGAGCGCCTTCGACCACTCGGCCACGTCTCCACTGACCGGTTTAGCCGCCTTTGTGAAGCGCGATCAAGCCGCGCGTGCGCCTGAGGCTGCTGAACGCAGCAGTCTTGCACATTGATTGTGCTGCTGATGTCAGCAGGCGTCCGCACCCGGAGCGCTTCCCCCGAAGGCGTCCGGGGTCTATTTCAGTGCCATGACTGACGCCCTGTCCAAAGCTCTCTCTGAGGTGATTGACCCGGCGACCGGCCACTCGCTGGGCGCGGCCGGCCGTGTAGGCGGGCTCGACCTGCGCGACGGTGTGGCCACGATCGTCCTGCGGCCGGGCCCACAGGGCGAGGACATCACCGCTCTGCGCGCGGCTGTGGCCTCGGCCCTGGAAGGGCGCGAGGGCGTCACGCGCACGCGGGTGATTATCGAGACCCAGCTCTCCGGCGGCGCCAAACCCAAGCCAAAGCCCGCCGCGCCGGCGCGCGCGCCCGCCCGGCGCATCATCGCGGTCGCGTCGGGCAAGGGCGGGGTGGGCAAGTCCACCGTGGCGGCCAATCTGGCGGGCGCCTGCGTCAAGCTGGGCCTCAAGACCGGGCTCATGGACGCCGACATCTACGGCCCCAGCGCGCCGCGGATTTTCGGCCTGTCCGATGCACCGGGCCTGCGCAAGACCGATGCGGGCATTGAGCCGCTGGAAGCGCACGGGGTAAAGCTGGTGTCCATGGGCTTTCTGGTCGGCGAGCGCGACCCGGTTGTCTGGCGCGGCCCCATGGTGACCGGCGCGATCCGGCAATTTCTCAATGAGGTGAACTGGGGCGATCTCGACGTCCTGATCATCGACATGCCGCCGGGCACCGGCGACGCCCAGCTGGCGATCGCCCAGGGCACGCCGATTTCCGGCGTGGTGATCGTGTCCACGCCCCAGACGCTGGCGCTGGATGATGCAAGAAAGGCCGTCGCGCTGTTTGACCGCACCGAGATTCCGATTCTGGGGATCATCGAGAATATGAGCTTCTTCCTCTGCCCCCCCTGCGGCGAGGGGACCGAGATTTTCGGACGCGGCGGCGCGCGCGCCGAGGCCGACCTGATCGGGGGGCCGTTCCTGGGCGAAATCCCGCTGCATCCCGAACTGCGCGAAGCGTCCGACGCCGGGCGCCTGGTGGCCAGCGGCGACGGGCCTGTGGCCAAGGCCTTCCTGCGGGCCGCGGAAGCCATGTTGTTGAATGTGGACGCCGCTCACCGCCCGGCGCCGGACATCGTCTTCGTGTCCTGACCCTGTCGACAAATCCGCGCGCTGCGTTAGAACACCCGCCCACGCTGACGAGGGAGACCGCCATGGCGGAGATCGCGTTTATCGGGCTTGGAAACATGGGCGGAGGCATGGCCTCCAATCTGGTCAAGGCGGGTCATCGCGTGCGCGCGTTTGATCTCAATCCGGCTGCGGTGGCTCATCTGGCCACCAAGGGCGCGCATCCGACCGGTTCGCTGGCCGAGGCGGTGTCGGGCGCGGACGCCGTGGTGACCATGCTTCCCGCCGGTCAGCATGTGCGCAAGGTCTACACCGGCGAGGATGGCGTCTTGGCCCATGCCTCCGCGAAGGCGGTCCTCATGGACTGCTCCACCATCGACGTGGAGAGCGCGGCAGACGTGGGCAAAATCGCAACGGTGCAAGGCTTCGCCTTTGTCGATGCACCGGTGTCCGGCGGCATGGCCGCAGCTGACGCCGGCACGCTGACATTCATGGTGGGTGGACCTGAAGCCGCGTTCGCCAAAGCCGAGCCGTTTCTGGGCGATATGGGCAAGGCGGTGATCCGCGCCGGAGACGCCGGGGCGGGGCAGGCGGCCAAGATCTGCAACAACATGCTGCTGGCCATTCACATGATCGGCACCTGCGAGGCCATGAACATGGCGATCCGCCTGGGCCTCGATCCGCAGAACTTCTTCGACATCGCCTCCAAGGCCTCGGGCCAGAACTGGTCGCTGACCAGCTATTGCCCGGTGCCGGGCATCGTGCCGGCCGCGCCATCGAACCGGGACTACCAGCCCGGATTCGCCGCCCCGATGATGCTGAAAGACCTCATGCTCGCCATGGAGGCGGCGCGCACCGCCGACGCGCACACGCCGCTGGGCGCCCATGCCGCCGAGATCTATCAGCGCTTTGTGGACATGGGGGGCGACAGGCTTGATTTTTCCGGCGTCATCAAAATGATTGCAGGTGAAAACCTGGTTTGATCCGGGTGATTTTGAGATGCGTTTTCAAATAGAAGGCGCGACATTACGCCCCTGCTTGAGGTGAAGACGGGGCGTCCGGTTTATGTCATTTTCCGGACAGTTGAGGTCGGCAAAGGAGAGTCGCCGTTTCGCTCAAAAAGCGCGGCGCAGACCCGATGGATTATCGCAACGCCTTCAAAGCCTCTGTCGCGCGGGTTCGCGCCGAAGGCCGCTACCGCGTCTTCGCCAATCTGCGCCGGGTGCGCGGAGAGTTCCCGCGTGCGCACTGGCGCACGCCCGAGGGCGATGTGCGCGATGTCGTGGTGTGGTGCTCCAATGATTATCTGGGGATGGGCCAGAGCCCGTGCGTGACCGGCGCCATGAAGCAGGCGATCGACGATGTCGGGGCCGGGGCGGGCGGCACGCGGAATATCTCGGGCACCACGAACTATCACGTCGAGCTGGAGCAATCGCTCGCCGACCTGCACCACAAGGAATCCGCCCTTCTCTTCACCTCGGGCTATATCTCCAACCAGGCGACGCTTTCCACGCTGGGCAAAATCCTGCCCGGCCTGATCATGTTTTCTGACGCGCTCAACCACGCCTCCATGATCGAAGGCGTGCGCCAGTCCGGGTGCGAGAAGCATGTCTGGCGGCACAATGATGTGGAGCACCTGGAATCGCTTCTCAAAGCCGCGCCCGCCGATGCGCCGAAACTGATCGCGCTGGAATCGGTCTACTCCATGGACGGCGATATCGGCCCGCTTGAAGCGGTGTGTGATCTGGCCGACAAATACAACGCACTGACCTATCTTGATGAAGTCCATGCGGTGGGGCTGTACGGCCTGCGCGGCGGCGGCATCGCCGAGCGCGACGGGCTTCTGGAGCGTTTCGACATCATCGAAGGCACGCTGGGCAAGGCGTTCGGCCTGATGGGCGGCTATATCGCGGCGGATTCGGTGATCATCGATGCGGTGCGCTCCACGGCGTCCGGCTTCATCTTCACCACCTCGCTGGCCCCGGCCATCGCGGCGGGGGCCCGGGCGAGCGTGGAGTATCTCAAGAGCGCTCATCGCCTGCGCGAGGCGCACCAGGAGCGCGCCGCCACGCTGAAGCGCCGCCTGGTTGAAGCCGGTCTGCCGCTCATGCCCAACCAGACCCATATCGTGCCGTTGCATGTGGGCGATCCGGTCCTGTGCAAGCGGATGACCGATGCGCTTCTGGAAGACCACGGCATCTATGTTCAGCCCATCAACTATCCCACCGTGCCGCGGGGCGGAGAGCGCATGCGCTTT
>JAIUMW010000271.1 GCA_022565365.1 Oceanicaulis sp. | reverse complement strand
CGACGGCGGCGGGCGAGGCGGTGCTGGCGGGGATCGTGATGGCGGCCGCAGACGGTGCGGCGCGGGTCATCGATCTTTATGCCGGCTCAGGCGCCTTCGCCCTGCGCCTGGCCGCCCACGCGCCGGTGCTGGCGGTGGAGGGCGATGACGGGCCGCTCAATGCCCTCAACCACGCCGCAAGGCGCACGCCGGGGCTCAAGCCCGTCGACGCCAAGGTGCGCGATTTGGCGCTGGAGCCGCTCAGCCTTAATGAGCTGGCCGGCGCTGACCTCGTCGTCCTCGACCCGCCGCGCGCGGGCGCCAAAACCCAGTGCGAGCGCCTGTCCGACAGCCAGGTCCCGGTCATCGTCTCCATCTCGTGCAACCCGGCCACGTTTGCCCGCGACGCCGCCATCCTGATCGAAGGCGGCTATCTGATGGGCCCTGTCACCCCCGTCGACCAGTTTGCCTGGACCGGCCATGTGGAAGTGGCGGCGGTGTTCAGGCGGCGGTGAGGGGGGCTTGATGTCCCTCTCGCCCGCCGGTCTGCGCCGCCAGCTCCCTTACTGCGCCGGAACGAGCCGGATCACTTCGCCGTCGATGTCATCGACCAGCACGTAGAGGAAGCCGTCCGGACCGGTGCGCACGTCGCGGAAGCGCTGGTCGCGGTCGGTGAGGAGGTCCTCCACGCCGATCACCCGGTCGCCGTGCACTTCCATGCGCTGCAGGGTCATGCCCGCGAGCGCGGCGTGGAACAGATCGCCGTTCCAGTGCTCGAAGGCGCCGCCGGTGTAGAAGGCCATCCCGGCCGGCGCGATGGAGGGGGTCCAGTACCAGATTGGCTGGACGAATTCGGGGCGCTCGCGCTCCTCGGTGATGATCGAGCCGTCATAATTGATGCCGTAGGTCACCTCCGGCCAGCCGAAATTATGGCCGGGATGAAGGATGTGGATCTCGTCGCCGCCGCGCGGCCCGTGCTCGCTGGTCCACACCGAGCCGGTGGCCGGGTTGCGGTCAATGCCTTGCACATTGCGGTGACCGAAAGTGAAGACGCCCTCTGCGCCGTCCTCGATCTGCGGGTTATCCGCCGGAATCGAACCGTCCAGATTGAGCCGCACCACTGTGCCCAGATGATTGGACGGGTTTTGCGCCTCGCCCTGATAGCGCCCGCCATCACCGAGGGTCAGGAACAGCGTGCCATCCTCGTTGAACAGGATGCGGCCGCCGAAATGGAAGCCTGCGCGCTTGTCGAAGTTGACGCGGAACAGAGTCTCCACATCCTCCAGCGCGCTCATTTCGGCGTTCAGCACGCCGCGCGCCAGCGCGGTGCCGTTGGCCTCTTCGGTCCCTTGCGCATAGCTGAAATAGACATGGCGGGTGGTTTCAAAATCTGGCGCCAACCGCACATCCATCAGGCCGCCCTGGCGGATCGCAATCAGGTCTTCAGGCAGGCCTGCTACAGGCTCGGCGCGCAACGACCCGTCCGCGTCGATCACGCGCAGCCGGCCGGGGCGCTCGGTGACCAGTTTCGACCCGTCGGGGAGGAAGTCGATGGACCAGGGAAATTCCAGCCCTTCGGCCACGGTCTCCACGGTGAAGTTCGCCTGCTCGGTTTCGTGAACCTGATCGGCGAGCGCCGGGGCGGCGAACATCAGCGCGATCACGCGGGCGGTGGTGCGGGGCCGCATGGGGTCTCTCCCTTCGGCGGCAAACGGTTACGCCCCTTAGATAAGGGCTCGTTTGCGAAAGGGAACTGACGTTTGCGTCAGGAGACCGGTGCAGGCGGGCGGTATCAGCCTGTAAACGCCAGGCGGCGCGGCGCATTGGAGAAGGCGCCGGCCATCCGGCGCACCCGGCCAGACAGGTCTGGCTCGATGGCGGCGGTATGGGGCCAGCGCCGGCGCAGGCGCACCGGCGCGCTGGCCAGCGGTTCAGGCAGGATGGAGCTGGCCGTTTCAGCCATGGCCCACAGTCCGGCCCCGGCCGCCGCCACGCCCGGACGCAAGGCGCGCCCGGTGCTCAGCGGCGTCTCGTAGTCGGTGTAATAGGCTTTGTAGGCTTGCTCCCCGCGCCCCAGATCGACGCGCTCTATCCCCAGCGCCTGCGCCTGCTCCAGTATGCCGTGCAGCAGAAGAAGGCCCGGAGACACGCTGGCGAAACGCGGATCATAGGCGGGGATCCAGGAGTGATAGACGCCGCCAGCAGCCATGCCCATTTCCACTGCGGCCAGCTCATCACCCAGATAAAGCGAGGCCACGAGCCCGCGGAACGGTCCGAAGGCGCGCGCGGCCGTGCCCGCCAGCACCGCATCGATCCAGCTCACATCAAACAGGTCGAGCAGGCCGGACGCCCGGTATTGCGCGCTTTTCCACGCTTTCAGCGCGGCGTAGCGCTCGCCCAGCGGATCGCCGAACACCACGCGCACCGCGCCGAACTCGCGCTCGGCCTTGCGGCGGCGCTGGTCCATTTTCTTGAAATGGCTGCGATGCGAGACGCGCCGCGCACTAAACCACGCCTCCGCGCCGCCGGTCAGATCGATCACCGCAGACCCGCTGCGCGCGCTGACCTTGCCTGGCGCGGGGCCGATCCAGTTTTCATAGACCAGAGAGCGCGCGCCCAGCGTGCGCAAAAGCGCATCCTCGTCCACGTGAAGGCCCGGGCGACCGGCGAAACCCTGATAGTCCGACAGGGGCGCGCCCACCGGGCGCACCACACCGTCCG
The DNA here is from genome assembly GCA_022565365.1 of Oceanicaulis sp. Lineage (GTDB taxonomy): Bacteria > Pseudomonadota > Alphaproteobacteria > Caulobacterales > Maricaulaceae > Oceanicaulis. The sequence goes on along the minus strand of JAIUMW010000271.1, from coordinate 1,462 downwards.
CTCCGGCATGGCAGGCGAAAAAGCCTGCCGGCGCGCCATTCTCCTCGGCGATCACCACGCGTACATCATGGCGCTCTGCGTCGATCAGATCGGCGAATTCAGGCATGAGATAGGGGCTGATCAGCTTGCCCTGGGCCAGGGCCAGCGCCCGCCAGGCGTCGCGGTCGCGGGCGCTCAGCTCGCTCAGAGATGTCTCAAACAGACGCATGACAGGCCTCCCTGGGTGGTGCTGGCCCACGCCCTGCAAGGGGCGCGCCGCTTGAACGCGCGCGGCGCTTGTCTTACTTATCCGTCATGACTGTCCGCACGATCCTGACCGTACCCGATCCGCGGCTCAAACTGGTGTCAAAGCCGGTGGAGCGCGTCGACGATGATTTGCGCGCGCTGATGGATGACATGGTGGAGACCATGTACGACGCCGATGGTATTGGCCTGGCGGCGATCCAGATCGGCGTGGACAAGCGGGTCATCGTCATGGACCTGTCTGACACGCGCAATGAGCCGCGCTATTTCGTCAATCCGGTCATCACGCCCCTCACCGGGGAACTGAAACCCTACTCGGAGGGTTGTCTGTCTGTGCCGGAGATTTACGACGAAGTGGAACGTCCCGTGCGTGTTAAGGTCAACTATCTCGACTATGACGGCGCGCCGCGCGAGGAGATCGCCGAAGATCTGTTCGCCGTGTGCATTCAGCACGAGATGGATCACCTCGAAGGCGTGGTCTTTATCGACTACCTGTCACGGCTCAAGCGCGACCGGGCTGTCCGGCGCGTGCAGAAACTCATGAAATCCAAAGGGGAGGCTGCCTGATATGAAACATTTGCTTTTGATGACGGGCGCGTGTGCGCTGGTTCTGGCCGCGTGCGACAACGCGCCGGAGCGTGAGGAGATGGAAGAATCCGCCGCTGATGCGTTCGAGCAGGCCCAGGAGGCCGGCGAAGATGCAATGGACGCGCTTGACGGCGCGATGGAAGACGCCGGCGACGAGATCGAGGCCATGATGGAGTCCGATGACGCGGCGCCCGCCGGCCTGATCGAGGGCCTTGGCGCCCTGTGCGGCCAGTCTTTCGCCGGGACCATCACCAGCCCGGAGGACCCGCGTGATGAAGGGTTTGCCGGGCGCGACCTGGTCATGCATGTGCGCGAGTGCATGGATGACGAGGTGCGTGTGCCCTTCCATGTGGGCGACAATCATTCGCGCACCTGGCTGATCACCCGTCTGGAGGATGGCCGGCTGCGCCTGAAGCATGATCACCGGATGGAAGACGGTTCGGAAGATGTGCTCACCCAGTATGGCGGCGAGACCGAAGCGCCGCCCGAGGGCGCCCGCGCCGACTTTGTTGTCGACACGTTCAGCCAGGAGCTGTTCGTGCGCGAGGGCATTCCGGAATCGGCGACCAATATCTGGATCATGGAGCTGACCGATACGGCGTTCCATTACCGCCTGACCCGGGAAAACCGG
>JAIUMW010000270.1 GCA_022565365.1 Oceanicaulis sp. | reverse complement strand
TTGGCGACAACTGTCATTGGGTCAACGCTTGTATCTGGCTTGCAGATTTGACTGGCAAGCATTTTTCTAAGAATTGGGGACATAGTAGGGCCACCAACTAATATCAAAGCCGATAATTTTGAGCCATCAAGGTTATTACGCTTCAATAAGTCTTGACTAATATCTATTGATTTCTGAAATAAGGGAGCAATCGCTCTTTCTAGTTCGTGTGTTGTTACTGTAATGTCTAATTCAAGTTCATTACCTTCATCATCTTCGCCAGGTATGTCCCCCAAATTTGTTAAAATACTAGCTTCATCGTTAAATGAAAGTTGTTTTTTGATTTCTTCTGCGTAGAATTTCATTGCAGCCCGAATAATCTTGTTTTTATTAGGGTCGCTAAGCAAGTCATCGATAACAAAGCTTTTTTCCAAATGTGGAATAATGATATTGTCGACAATTGCATCGTCAAGGTTTTTTCCACCTAAGTAATTGTCACCTTCGGTATCAATTACTTGTCTTATTCCATCACTTACTTTAAGAAGTGCTGCGTCAAAAGTTCCACCACCAAAATCAAAAACCAACCAATAGCCATCTTTATTTTCAGAATTAAGACCATAAACCCAAGCTGCGGCTTCAGGCTCTGTAATGATTTCAATCTGTTGGAAGCCTGCTAATTTTCCTGCTTGTCTTGTCTGGTCAATTTGATTATTTTTAAATGCGGCAGGTACAGTAATAACAACAGTATTTACATTTTTGTCTTTTTCAAATGATTTCAAAGTTTTTAGAACTTCAGCTGATAATTCAATTGAACTAAATGAACGCTTTGCGTTTCCACTTTCATAACTAGCATCAGAACCCATAGTCCTTTTAAACTCTATGAAAGAGTTGTCATCACTCGAATCCCAATTCTTCATTGCATTGAGTTTTTCGTCTTTCAATGCATTAAATGCAGCGTCACCTACTTGAATAGCACCTTTTCTGTTTATGTAAACACAAGATGGCATAGTGTCTTTCAAGGTATTTGTTCTGATACTTTCAGGTGTTCCATTTTCCATTTTTGAAATGGCGGAATTTGTTGTACCTAAATCAATTCCAAAATCTACTGTTGTTTTCTGTTTATTCATTTTTATTACTTTTTTGACATTTATTACTCACCAACGCTCACTTCAATCTGTGCAGCTTGTATCATCTTACCGTTAAAGTTTACCTGGGGTTTAATTACCCTAGTTATTATCCTTTTGCCCTTTTCAATTTTATCACTTGGGATGAAATTTGCAGTGACATTCATTCCTTCTTTATACTCTAACTCCAACATCTCCACAATTTCATAACCTTTGGCAAGATAATTTTCCTTTATGCTTTTTACAGCATTTTTAAGCTGCTTTAGCCCTCTAGTATTAGGATCCATTCGATAGTGGTTTGTTTCCATAGCGGTCAACCTATCAGCAATTTTTAAGACAAGTGAGTGGTCATCATCTTGTGTTGCTTCTTTTGGGGCAGTATCTAATACTTCAAGCTGCTTTTGGAATACTTTAACCAACTCACCATCAAGCTTCAAACTTTCTTCTTCCAAAGATTTTTTGGTATTTCTAATTTGCGTTTCTACGTCAGTTTGACTTGACTTTATCCGCTTACCCAAGAACAAATACATCAATGCACCTAGAAGTAGCGTTACTAACGTGGCAATAATCCAATACAATCGGTTTTTCTCAACGTCACCACCCAATTCGGAAATTCTGGTCTCTGCTTGTTGTCCAGTTTCTTGAATTTTAGTGCCTAAATCGTCTGCAATTGTATTAATGTTGCTTTGGTTTGTTTCAATAAGGCTACTTAAACTGTCAACCGTATTTTCAAGTGTGACGGCTTTACCGTTCAAATCGTTGATTGAAATTCGTTGCTGATTTATAGTCGTTTGTTGACTGTTGACTTTTGATGTTAAACCGTCTATTTCTTGTTTTTGTTTTTCAATGGTTTTTTGAATAGCTGGAATTTGTTTAATCAATAAACTATCTGATTGCGTTTGAGCAACGAGATTTGAAGAGCCAATAAAGGCCGCTATGAGTAAAATTCTTTTCATTATTTCAATTTTTTTAGTTCTTGTTTTTGTGTACTGATTTGTGCTTCTAGTTCTCTGATCTTGGATTGCTTATTTGTTTCTGCTTTTTGCTTAACACTATCAATAACTTTAGTTTGGTCGGCTATCTGTTTAATTCTTGTTTCTTGGCTTCTAAATAATTGCCATTGCTTTATTTCTTCCATCTTTTGATTTGCAGATTTTAATTCATTTTCAAAAAATATTCTATTCCTGGTTCTTGATAGTTCGTTTTGAAGTTTACGAATTTGTGTTTCTATTTTTTCTTCTGGACTTAATGTTGCGATGTCGAGTTGTTCAGCCAAACCTTTTAGTGCCTTCAAATTTTGATTGCAATGATTTTTCAAATCATAATTCAAATCAAATTTTCGAAACATAAATGAAACTTCAAGAGCTTCTTCTACAATATTTTTAAATGATGAAATACCTAAAAGTCTCTGAAACATATCACCGCCTATATTCTCTTGAGCTTCATTCACAGCAGTTACTAACATTCCCTGTGCATTTCCTACAACTGCGCTACTAATATTTAAGTATAATTCATTATCAGCCCCGAGTGATTTTTTTATTGAAAGTAATTTGGGTTTGCAGGACATTACTAATTCTTTCGCATTTGAAACCGTGTCTGAAATGTTTTGAAAACGTGCTAATTTTTGAGTCACAAAATCTAGTTCAATTTTTACTGGAGCTATTTTCGCAAACTCTTCTATTCCATTAATATTTTCTTTTATTCTATCTCTTGTCTGTGTTCCTAACGCAATGGATTGAGCATACTTTAAAAGCTTCAAACCTTCTTCACTTGGGTTTTTGGATTCCTTCAATTCTTGAAAATAATCAATTCCACATTGCATAACTTCTTTTGCTAAATTGTCTGCTATCATTTTATATTTCAAGTCTCTTGTTCCAAGTAAAGATTTTAAACATTCTAAATCATTTTTACAATTCATAAATAGCTTTAATCCTAATTCATAAGCTCCACTCTTTTTCGATTTACGTATATTCTTCGTGCTTTCAATTTGATTTTCAATTTTATGTAATGGTTCTCCTGTGAACTTCTGTAAAAGATATTTTTGTATAGTTCCACTGCAATTACTAAATAGTTTTAAAGTGTCGGCACTAGAATACTTTCCTTTAAACTGTTTAAGTATATCGTCTACAAACTTTTCAGTTTGCTTTTGATTGTCAATTGTATATGTTTGGTCGGCTACTGTTTGCCCGAAGTTTTCAAAAGTGGGTGATTCAATCAGTTTGATTTTCGCTTCTATTCCTTCTTGTAGTTCTTGTTTGGATTCTCCTAGTAATTTCAGTGTTCCGATATTATTGAAACAAGAGAAGTTTCTTGAGGTTATTTCTTTTGCATAGGTGACCTTTTCCCAAATCTCTACTGCTTTTTCTCTATCGCCATTTATTAGATAGTTGATAGCCGTTTCATCAAATGTGTTGGTTTTAAGAAACCAAAATAAAGAATGACTTACCTTATCTTGGTTTTGCTCTATTCCTGCAAATGCTTTGCTCACTTCATTCTGGTCAGTCCTATCTACAGCATTTAAAAAAGAAAAGTCAAATTCAGACTCTATGTGCCTGCCAATACCTGCTGACCTAGTAATTCTGCCTTTCTGCCTTATAACTTCTCTTGCTGAAGCATTAGCAAGAATGCCCGCGATTCTATAGGGGTTGTCTTGAATTAGTTTCATTTACATCTTTTTTGTGGTATTTATATTTCTTACCTATTTAAGACACTCCTTCCAAAAACTCCACCACTACAAAAACTAATGACAACCATTGAAGCCATAAATTTTTTGAGTGAAAATTGTTTTCTTAGCGTTCTTGTTCCTTGTTTTCGTTTTATTTTGTTCATTTCTATTTTGTTAGCTTTTATCCGCAAGTGTTGCAATCATCCCAAAACAATGGTGTGTTTTAAGATATGACATATGGAAATACACTTTTCAATCACAATCATACAACCAAACTTTTTCACCGGCCCAAAATACAACAAATACACTATAATATAGGCACTATTGCTAAAAAACACTCTTGCTTTCATCAAATATATTGGCAGGTACGAGATTGCCTTTTTGGATAGGATCCTAAAATG
>JAIUMW010000269.1 GCA_022565365.1 Oceanicaulis sp. | reverse complement strand
TGCCTGTTCTTTCTGGAAAAACCATTGTGTTGGTGGATGTCTCGATCTCGATGGAAAGGCCGCTCTCGGCCAGATCTGACATGAGGCGGATGGATGCGGCAGCCACTCTGGCCGCTGTGATCCATGGCAATCTTCGTGTTTTCAGTTTCTCCGAAGTCGTTGTAGAGGTCCCACCGCGACGGGGTATGGCAGGTGTCGATGCGATCCTTAAGTCGCAAAGGCATTCCGGAACAAGACTGGGAAAGGCTGTCACAGAGATTAACCAGATCCCGCATGACCGGCTGATTGTCATCACTGACGAGCAGTCCGCGGATAAGGTTCCGGACCCTGTGGCCAGGCATGCCTATATGATCAATGTGGCGTCAGCCCGGAATGGTGTCGGATACCACAAATGGACCCATATCGACGGGTTCTCGGAAAATGTTCTGCGGTTCATCGGGGAGCATGAAGGGACACAGAAATGATCTCCCGCTTCCGCATCACGGCAGAAGAGCTGCGCCAGGCCGTCAAGAAACTTTTCGGAGATACACCGGGCTGGCAGACTCGTCTAGCTGAGAGGCTCGGGGTTGACCGTTCAGCGATCACCCGATGGCTGGCAGGGGCTACTCCAGTCCCCCTCTATGCCAGCCTTTTGATCCATTACATGCTCAAGTTCGGAGTGCCTGAAAAAGCATTGAGGAAAAAACATGATCTCTGAAGATAAACTGGGAGAAATCCAGGATGAACTGGAAGGAACCTGCACCAGTATTTCGCAAATCATCGATCGCCACGATCTTTGCATTGATGAAGATGATCTTGAAGACCAGCTTCTGAACCAACCCAAACCGATCGAAAGATGCGGCGGTTGCGAATGGTGGTTCAGTGTGACGGATCTGGAGTTCGATGAAAGCCGCGGCGCGGGATTCTGTACCCAATGCGAGAGTGAAGATGATGCGTGATCTTGAGTTCCTCATGGAGGACGATAGAAAAGTCATCGCAACCCATTTGCGCGCCGAATGCGGTGTGCGGTATTGGGAAGACGGCACTATCAACGGAAAAGACGACACTGAAGGCACTCTGATCCCCTGTCGAGAAGGGGATACCTGGTGCCCGGTTATCGAGCTGAAAACCGGATACATCCAGAACTGGCCAGAAGGGGTTGTTGCGGATCTCCACTACAAGGTTTGCGATGATGGCGCATATCACCTGATGGCGGAGGGGGAGAAAATAACGAGTATTACCGGATATGTTCCGAAAATCATGAGACCCGGAAAAAACGGGAGCGACGATTATGTTGTGATGAATATCGATGGATCCGGGAAAATCGAAAATTGGATTGTTCTTCTCGAAGACTTTAGAAAGTAGATCAAAATGACAACAGACCTGAAAAAAATTGTCCTATGTTCTCAATGTGTCAACCGTCCGCGGTTTGTCGATTACGATGGGGGATACCCGCCTTGCACGGCTCTTCCGGATCAAACCACCCTCGCATCTGCGAGACTTATCTGCCAGGGTGAGTTCTGGGCAGATAATCTACGAGACCCTGATTGAAGGGTGATCGAAAATGATGAATAAAGATATCGCCCGGAACCGATCAGCCAGATATGAATATGCGATCGGAGATGAACTGGAAGTGGGAATGGTTCTGACGGGATCAGAAGTTAAATCCCTTCGAACAGGCCAGGTTAATATTTCCGAAAGCTATGTACGTGTTGAGGGTGGCGAGTTGTGGCTTGTCAATTCGCATATTGCTTCCCTCCTGTATGCGGGCAAATCCGGACATGAGGAGCGCCGGGCGCGCAAGCTTCTTGCCTCACGCCGGCAGATCTCGAAACTTCAGGCTGCCCGCGATCGTGACGGGATGACCCTGGTCGCTTTAAGAATTTACTTCAATGACCGAGGCCGTGCAAAGCTCGTCATTGCCGAAGCGAAGGGGAAGCGCCTGTGTGACAAACGCGCCACAGAGGCGAAAAGAGACTGGGATCGCCAAAGGGCGAGAATGATGAAAGTATCCGGATCATGACATTTTCAGACGAACCACTGGATTGTGCCATTTCTGAATGGAGCACTCTTTGCAAGGAAAGAGTGTCCGAAAACCTTCTGGCCTTGCATAAAGAAAAACCATGGTTTCGAAATCCCCGTATCCGGATCTCGTTCAATGATCGGGCTCTCCTTGTTTCCGGAGGGGATGACCGGTGCTCGGTGGACATGTTTACCGGTCCGGAAACAGACCGGCTTGTTGAAATCTTCAAAAACCATACCCCGGATTTCCTCTGGCCTTTGGTTTTGAATTTTGAAATCTCCGGACTGGACCGGGATCATGCATGGAGATCCGACATCGATCTTCATGATATCGAGATGTTCGGAATGCTGTTCGAGCCAGGGAAGGGCATTCTCGAAAAGAAATGGAATCACGTCACTGGAGTTGACAGATTGATCGGGGCGGGTGCTCTTCTCGAGCGCCTCATACCGCCCAGCAATCAACCGGTACGGACCTGGTCTGAAGTGACGGATTTTATGGGTCACGCTCATGTTCGGAGCCAGAAAATCTACGCCAGATCGGAACCGGAAGCCCTGATAAAGATCGCATTTCACAAAGGCGGGATGGAAAAAATTCAGTCAATTCTCAAGGATGGTCGGCTTTCAACAGAGAAATCCCCATTCAGGACCTGGTTCACATCCACCGATATTATCGATCTTGATATCCACCCTGAAGGAAAAACCCTATCCAGGGAAGATATTCTGGATGCATTAAATTCGCATCTGTCCACTTTGGATACCAGTATTCCCGATCCTTGATATCGGGTTTTGCGAGATGCTTGCGCGGGAGCCGTTTTCGAAATATGAAAATCCCCACCATGACACAGGCCTGCACAGGAAAGGCACAGATGTGACCCGTCAGCCCTCCGGCTATTTTTTGGAATTGCAAGAAAATTTATACACTTATGCAGCCTGGCCGGTACCTCCACGATCCTGGTCATCTGCCCTTCTTGCGCTTGCATCCGGGTCAGGATCCGGCGACAAGGACACGCTCGGCAGAATTCTGGCGCCGATCCTCAATAAAGCAGGGTATCAGGGCGATCGGAATTTGCGGGCCGTCATTTCGCTCTCTGCAGACAGCCATCCCGAGATATTGCAGGCTGTCACAAGTGACTCCGTCACACTGCACCTGACCGATGAGGGCCGCCAGACCAGGTCGAAAATAATAGCCGATCGTACAGGCCGGGAGATGGAATCCCTCCTGGGGCCGCAGGATGATCGACCTGTCTGGCAGCCGGGTCCCGACTTTCCCGATCTTGAGGCATTCAGCTCGCTTCTTGAAAAAGGATGCCATCTCCTGGTCAAGCGTCTCACCTCTCTGAACTCGAAAATCTCTAACGAAAAGATTGTCATACAAGGAATTGTCACACTTAAGTATCTTCTTGAGGCGCTCTTTTTCCTCAAGACATCCCGCATTCCAAAATATGGGCGATTTGACCAGATATTGGAAGATCAATGCGCTGTCTTGCTCTTGGATGCTCCTGAACCAACCGGGGATTTTGACATATTGCTAAAGCAGGTGGGTTTACGCCGAAGCGAGTTCGCCCGTGCATTTACCCGCTTGCGTGACAGGATCAGATCAGGTGAAAGCTTTGATTACATGATTTACAAACCCCGCGACACAGCGGCAATGGCTGCAAGACTGCGCTCTGTAAGAAATACCCGCAGACCGCTTTAATTTCAAACTCCGGGCATTGGAGGAACCGGCTCTATGGAGATCATCTCTCTCAACAAGAAAGCTCCCGACTGGATTATTTCCACATTCTCCGGACAGGAAACCGGAGGGGCTATCCGGATCAACGACCAGATAATCCTTCTGAAGATAGGAGATATCACAAAAAAGGATATTCTTGCGCTTGCAGGGGAAGTTACTTTCAGGGTCTATCGTGGATCCAGTGTTTTATTGGTGAACCTGGTCACCAAAACGATATCCTTTGACCTCCTGTGGTCGCCTTACATCGCCAAAGCGAATGGAGAGACTGTAATTCAAGTCGACCGGGATGAGCATATGGTCTTCAATATCATAACGATTGACCGAAAGAATAGGGTCAGAGCCATCAGGACATCATCGATCAATTTTGAAACAGCGACAGCTCTCGCGCGCGGCATGCAGGAATTGCTCGAAAAGCCGGTAACCCGGGAAGATGTCGATATTGA
>JAIUMW010000268.1 GCA_022565365.1 Oceanicaulis sp. | reverse complement strand
GGATGGAGCGCGACACCGTGCGCACTGCGCCGCGCAGGCCCGACGGGCAGGTGTCGAAATTCGACTGCCAGTAGCCGTGGGCGATGCGGTGCACCTCGCCCGAACAGCTCACCGCGCCCAGCTGGTCCTCGGCGATGCGCTCGGGGTCGGTGAAGGCGCCCACGACGCTGGCCGGGTCGTTGAGCGTGTAGATGGTGCGCAGGACCAGGCGATTATTCAGCTCCCAGATCCGGATGATGCGCTGGAAATAGGGGCGCTGCTTGATCTCCGGATCGAAATCCTCCGGGCTGGAGCCCATGAAGGCGTTTTCCTGATAGAGCCAGATGCCGTCCTCGCGGCCGGGCCAGATGCGCACCGTCTCGCTCTCCACATAGCCCCAGCCCTCGATGCGCGACTGCTCCAGCGTGGAGAAGGACCCGATCAGGAGGCCCGCCAGCTCATTGGCGCCGGGATAGCCCGGCTCGTCCTCGGGCGTGGCCGCAGCGGCGGCCCAGGGCGCGGCGAGGGCGAGGCACAAAGCGGCGATCAGATTACGCATGGCGTGTCTCCTGTCAGACTTTGGGCGCCGGCACGGCGGCGGCGAAGGCTTTGGCGATATCCTCGCGGGTGGCGATCCACACGCCGGATTGATTCGAGACGTAATCAAGGAAGGCTTCGAACGCGCCGATCCGGCCCGGCCGCCCGATAATGCGCAGGTGCAGGCCCAGGCTCATCATGCGCGCGTCCTCCTCGATGGATTCTTTCAGGAGCCAGTCGAACGTGTCGCAGGCATAGGTCAGCCAGTCCTCCGCCGTCAGGGACGGGTCCAGCCAGAATTTCATGTCATTGGTGTCGAGCGCATAGGGCAGGACGATGATCGGCTTCTTTGAGCCACCGGTCAGATCGCCGATGTCCCAGAAGGGAAAATCGTCCGAATAATCGTCCATGTGATAGAGATAGCCGGCCTCGGCCAGCAGGGCGCGCGTGACATCGGTATGCAGATAGCGCGACAGCCAGCCCGCAGGGCGCCGCCCGCATGTCTCTTGGATAGAGGCGCCGGCCTTCTCGATGAAAGCGCGCTCTTTTTCCTCGTCCATGAAAGCCTGGAACTGCCAGCGCCAGCCATGGCTGCACGGCTCGTCGCCGCGCGCGATCAGGGCCTTGGCGATCCACGGCGCGCGCTCCAGCGCCTGGGCGCACACCGTCCAGGTGGCGGGGACTTTGTAGCGGTCTAGCAGTTTCAGGACCCGCCCCGCGCCGCGATTGATCCCGTACTGATAATTGGTCTCGTTGCCGTGGACGCGGATCGGCGCTTTCAGCGTCACGCCCAGCTCGTCCACGGGCTCGGGGCCCTTGTCGCCGTCACGGATATTGCGCTCGGCGCCCTCCTCGACATTGACGACGACGGACAGGGCGAGCTTCGCGCCATTGGGCCAGGTGAAGCCGGGGGGAGGGGTGTGGGTCATCAATGCGGTTCCTCGCCGCCGGATACGTTCATGCTTTCGGCCGTGATGTACTCGGCTTCATCCGAGCACAGGAAGGCGACGGCCTTGGCGGTGTCTTCGGGCTTGCCGGGGCGTTTGAGCGGGATGCGGTCGGCCATGGCCTTGAGGTAATCCTCAACGCTGGCCGCACCGACCACCTTGGAGAAATACTCGTTCTGCCAGGCGCCCAGCCCCGTGGTGACGTGGTTGGGGCAGACATTATTGACGGTGATCTGGTGGGGGCCGAGTTCGATGGCGGCCGAGCGCACCAGGCCGACAAGCCCGTGCTTTGAGCTGGTATAGGCCTGGGCGTGGGGGAAGCCGGACTTGGCCGCCTGGCTGGCGATATTGATGATGCGCCCGCCCTTGCCCTGTTCGACCATCCGTTCGGCGGCGGCCTTGATGCCGAAAACGCACCCGGTCAGGTTCACATCGATCACTGCGCGCCAGTCTTCGGCGGTGACGTCCAGCAGCGGCTTCATGATATAGCCGATGCCCGCATTATTGACCCAGATATCCAGCGAGCCGTGCGTATCGACCGCGTGCCGGGCGAGCGCGCGCATCTGTTCGAGATCGCGCACGTCGCACACGCAAGTCGAGGCCTGGCCGCCCGCCGCGCGGATGTCCGCCGCGATGGCCTCCATCTCGTCGGTTGCGCCAATATGCTGCGCCGGGGTGGCCGGGTCAGCGGCTTTGCCGATATCGGAGATCACCACCGCGGCGCCTTCCGAGGCCAGGCGCAGGGCGATAGCCTCGCCCAGCCCCTTGCGGCGGCCCGATCCGGTGACGATGGCGGTCTTGCCGGTAAAGCGTCCCATGACGCGCCTCCCTCAGCCCAGCTTGTCGGTCAGGATGAAGGACAGGTCGTCGGCCATGGCCTGAAACTCCCCGGCGATCTTTTGCATGGTCTCGGTTCCGACATCGCCGCCAAAGCCCTCCATGTCATTCACATCGATGATCTCGATATAGGCATAAGGCGGTTTGGCGTCGGAGCCGAGCAGGCCGGCGGATTTGAACACTTCGAACCTGTCGACCGAATTGAGCCCGTTGACCGTGGGGATGTCTTTCGATTTGGCCCAGGCTTCGTAGTCAGCAGCGCTGACGCCGGGTTTCAAATTGAACAGGGCGATGATGCGGGTGGTCATGGCGGCTCTCTCCTCCCATTTCTGGTCTTCGGCTTGCGGCAAACCGGCGCACAGGCGCCGTGAGGCGTTGGCCGCAGCCGGGCATAAATGGTATATCATTTGAAATCGGCGGCTTTGCCAAGTCAGTATGCTAAAGAATTACACCGCCGCCAGCCGGACAGAGAGGTGCATCACCATGCCTGAAGATCGCTCCAAGCCCTTTATGGCCGATGCGTCGGCCTATGACGGTCCGCCTGATTACCGCCTGGTCGGGCGCCACGGCATGTTCCACGATACCAGTCATGACGAGACCGAACGCTTCAATTTTCTCGCCCATATGAACCGGCATCTGGCCAGCCGGGTGCTGCCTGGCGTGAAGGATGCGTTTGAAGCGCGGGTCGAACCGGCGCGCACGCGCAAGGACGGCCCGTTCGAGAACCGGCATGAGGTGCGCAAGGCGCTCACGGCCGATCCGGCCTTTCAGATGTGGTCGGCCCTGCGCCGCGCCACCATGGAGCAACGCCAGCAGGCCGGGCGCTGGGTGACGCTGCGCCAGGGCGCGGCGCTCAATGCGCGCGCCGCAGAACTGACCGGGGATGATGACCGGCTGGAGCTTGATCCCGGTTTCGAGACGCCGCGCTATCTCGCGGCGGTGGATCATCACTGCATGCCCGGCAGCTATCACACCGAGATCGTGCCGGGCGATGTCACCGGCGCGGCCAATTATGATTGCGGCCTGTTCGCCACAACCGGCGGGGCGCTGGGCCGCTACAATGATGGCGGCGGCCAGGCGGTTGCCGCCTGGGTGAAAAAGAACCTGCCGGACTTCAAGCCCAAACGCATTCTCGATCTGGGCTGCGGGCTGGGCCATAACGTGCTGCCGCTGGCGCAGGCATTCCCGGACGCCGAAGTGATCGGGGTGGATTCCGGCGCGCCCATGCTGCGCTATGGCCTGGCGCGCGCCAAGGCGATGGGCGTGGACAATGTCCGCTTCATCCAGGCCGACGCCGAGGATTTGTCGCGCTTTGAGGATGACAGCTTTGACTGGGTCCAGACCACGATGTTCCTGCACGAGACCAGCAAGAGCGCCATGGAGCGCATCTTCGCCGAGACGCGCCGTGTGCTTAAGCCCGGCGGCGTCGTCCTGCATGTGGAGCAGCCGCAATACACCGATCAGATGCCGCTTTACGAGCAAGCCATCCGCGACTGGGACGCCTTTTATAATAACGAGCCGTTCTGGACGACCATGCACGAAATCGATCTGGATGATCTGATGATCCGCGCCGGCTTCAAGGATGACAGCGTGCTGCATGGCGGCGTGGCCGCGGTGGTGGACGCCAAGCTGTTCCCGTCATCGGGCGAGGACGCGGTCGAGGATTACGGGCGCAAGGCCGCCTGGCATGTGATCGGCGCGAAGAAGGAAGCGGCGTGATGGAATTTGATCCCCTCTCCCAGGCCGGCGCCAAGGCGCGCGGCAAGCGCCCGTGGTTTCTGGAAAACCAGGACGCCGAGCGCGTCCTGAACATCGTCATGGCCCTGGCCCAGGAAGTGTCGGTGATGCGCCAGCGCCTCGACACGGTGGAGCGCCTTCTGGAGACGCGCGACGTGATCACCCGCGCCGATATCGAGGC
>JAIUMW010000267.1 GCA_022565365.1 Oceanicaulis sp. | reverse complement strand
GCCTCGGTTTTCACCGTCAGGCCAGCCTTGCCGGTCTCCACGCCTGTGACCTTGCGCGCCAGCTTGAACTTGACGCCCTGCTTTTCGAAAATCTTGCGCGCGGCTTTGGACACAGCCCCGTCCATGCCCGGCAGCACGCGGTCGAGATACTCCACCACGGTCCCGTCAGAGCCCAGCCGGCGCCAGACAGAGCCCAGCTCCAGCCCGATCACGCCCGCCCCGATCACGGTAAGTTTTTTCGGAACCTCTTTGAGCTCCAGCGCGCCGGTGGAGGAGACGATGCGCTCCTAGTCAATCTCCACGCCCGGCAGCGGGGTGACTTCAGAGCCCATGGCGATGACGATATGGCGCGTTTCCAGCGTCTGCGCCTGGCCGTCTTCGGGCGTGACGGTGACCTTGCCCTTGCCTGCGATGGCGCCGGCGCCATGGAACACCTTGACCTTGTTCTTCTTCATCAGGAAGGCGACGCCGTCGGTGAGGCCCTTCACCGCCTCATCCTTGCGCGCCATCATTTTGGCGAGGTCCAGGGAGAGCTCGCCCACGCCAATACCCATATCGGCGAAATGCTGGCCGGCCTCTTCGTACATTTCAGAGGCGTGCAGCAGCGCCTTGGACGGGATACAGCCGACATTGAGGCAGGTGCCGCCCAGCGTCTTGCGCTTTTCGATCAGGGCGGTCTTCAGCCCCAGCTGGCCGGCGCGGATGGCGCAGTTATAGCCGCCGGGGCCGCCCCCGATGATGATCACGTCGAACTGGTCAGCCATGGCTTGTCGCGCCTTTCATGAAAGCGCCGGGCGATGGATGAGGGGGGGGCCGGGCGCGTTTGGCCGCACCCTACTCCCCCGCGCGCAGGAATCAACGCAGGTGTGAAGACAGCGGCTACTCCGCGCGCAGCGCCCCGATCCGGCTCAGCACCACGCCCTGCTCGCGCACCACCGTCCCCGTATTGTCGCGGATTTCCAGATTCAGCGCGTCCGCCTCCCAGTCGATGGCGATCACGCCATAGTTTTCCGGCGCGAACATGTCGCCGATCCGGTGCGGCCCCGGCTCGTTGTTCTCGTCGCGGAAGGACATGTTGAGCGAGGACGAGGTGATCTCGTAGAGCGGATAATCGGTCAGGTCCGCACGCACATAGAGGCCGGAGGCATGCCGGTCGCCCGATACGATCACCACGCCATTGGCGCGGGTCTCGCGGATCAGGCGGTAGAGCCGGTCACGCTCGCGCGGCAGGGTGCGCCAGGCTTCCCAGCCATGGCCGTCCGCATGGACCTGGATCGACGACACCAGCAGGCGCAGCTCGGCCGGTTCGCGCAATTGTTCTTCCAGCCAGGCCCATTGCGCCGCGCCCAGCATGTCCTGCTCAGGGTCTTCGCTGGGCAGATAGCGTTCACGCCCCACCGCGCCGCGATCATCGGTGACGGTGAGGTCCGAGCGGAACCAGCGCGTATCGAGCAGGATCACCTGCACGCGCTGGCCTTCGGGACCGAACACATGGGCGTCGTAAATGCCTTCGCGCGTGCGGCGCACATCACCCTCGCCCGCCCGCCAGAAATCGAGGAACAGCCGCTCGGCAAAGCCCTTGAACGCGAAATCGCGGCCCAGATCATTCATGCCGTAATCATGGTCGTCCCACACTTCGAGCATGGGCATGGCCGCACGCAGGCGCTGAAACTCGGGCCGCGCGGCGAGCTGGTGATAGGCCGAACGCAGCTCGGGCAGGGTCGCGTCATAGGCGCGCGCATCGCCATACACATTGTCGCCGCCATAAATGAACAGGTCATGGCCCGCGTCCGCGATCACATTGAGGATCGGTATCTCGCGCTCGGGCGTGTTGCACGATCCAAACGCAATGGAGGTCAGCGCCCGGTCCGCGCCCGGCAAGGGCGGACCGGCGGGCGCGCGCGGCACGTCATACTGAAACTGGTCGTAGAAGGGCTCCAGCGCCGCCCAGGGCGTGCGCGGCGCCTCGATCAGTCCGGCCTGACGCAGCATGCCGGCGGTCGGTGGCGGCGTGTCGCGTGCGGGATCCAGAGCCACCGGCTCGCTGCATGCAGCCAGCACCAGCGCCAGCGGCGCGGCGAAACCGGCCAGGCGGGCGGGACGGGAGGTCAGGCGGGAGATCGGGCGGGACATGGACGGCGCTCCTGTTGGCGCGTGTCAGCGCGCAGCCACCTCCTGATACGCCATGACGGCATCAGGTCAATTGGAACCGCCGAAATCCACCGTCAGCCGGTCCAGCCCGGCGCGATAGCGCACCTGTCGGAAGCGCGCCGATGCAGGCGCATCCTCCGGGCAGGCCGTCTCGTCCGGCCCGGCGGCGTCGCGGACAAATGCGCCGCGCCCCTCCGGCGTGCAGAACAGCGCCGGATCATGATCGGCCTCAACCCGTCCGCTCTCGCGCTCGGCGCGCAGATACAGGGCCGGGCCGTAGGCGAAATCGCGCCACAGACGCTCACACGACCCGGGGGCAGTGGTGCGCCAGCCCTCCACCCGCCAGGCGCCGGGGGCGCCGGTTTCGCCCGCCCAGGCAAAGCGCAGCGGCGCGGCGTCATGATTGCACACCGACAATTCGCGCAAAGGCGCCGCCAGTCCGTCCGGACCGGTGCGGCCTTGCGCGCACAGGCGCGCATCGCCCGCCTCGAGATCACTGCAGGCGACGGTGTAGGCCACGTGAGGGCGGCCATGGCGCGTGCCGGTGCGCACCGGCGCGAACGCCGCCTCGCGCGATCCGTCCGCGCAGGGCGGCGATGCGGCGGGCCCGTCATGGGAGCCCGCCGGGATGCACAGCACCTGCGCGTCGGCGCCGGCCCATTCGAAACTGCCCGAGCGGGCATGCACCAGCGCCTCGCCCGCCCGGCCCTGACCAATGGCGCCGTCCAGGCAGCCGCCCGGCGCCACGGTGAACCAGCCGCGCTGGATCCGCCCGCCATCGCCCGCTGGCCGCGCCATAGAAAAGGCCACGCCCGCCGGCGTCTCGTTACACAGCGTCACCAGCGTGTCGGCGGGGGCGGACTGAATCAGAAGGGCGGCGAGGCTCACGAGCATGGCGGTGCGTCCTGTCACGTCACTTGGCGCCCGTCTTACGCGAAATCCGCGCGCCCTGCACGCCTCATCCTAGCCGGCCACCACCTGATACATCAGCCGCCCCGGCACGAAGCTGAAGGCGCCGGGGATCAGGAGGGCGCCGAGAAACAGCGCCAGCACCGTGCTGCGGTGACGCGCCACCCGCCCCTTGCGGGCGTGAATGACGAGACCGGCGGTTCCGGCCAGGGTCAGCGGGACGAAGATATGCAACCAGCTGAAACTCCCGCCCGACCGGATGAAGATCGCGGTGACCGCAACAGTCAGCATCAACCCCACCCAGACATAGCCGAGCTGGCGGTGCGGAAGCGTGCCCTTGGGCGCAAGGATCTGCGCAGCGCCGAGAACGACGGCGGCGATGGCCGCGCCCGCATGCAGCTGGATATGCCAGGGGGCGGCGAGGAAGGCGTCGATATTCATGTCAGCGCCCTCCGCGCAGCGTGACGGTCTCCACCGTCTCCTGACCGGCTGCGACCTCAAACGCCGCCGCGTCGAAGGAGGGCGGCCCGAACCGGGCCCGCGCCCCGGCGGTGAACCCGTAGGGCTCGGAAGGAATGCCCATGAAACCGGTATCCATTTCGCCATTGACGTTCACATCCTGATAGATGGCGGCCGCGTAGCGGCCCGGCGGGAGGTCCTCGAAAACCATCGTCATCTCGCCGCCTTCGGCGGGCGTGCGCTGCGCCGCCACCGGATCCGGCCCGAGCCAGCGCCCGTCTTGCGAATACAGCGCGGCCGCGATTTCGCCGCCAGCGTCAACCAGGCCGGTGATCTCGAGGCTCACGCGCCCGGACAGGGCGGCGGCGTCATCGCCATGAGCGGGCGCAACGAAGGCGATCAGCGGCGCAGCCAGAAGGGCGGCGAGGCAGGTGGAAACGTGGACTGTCATGGTCAGCTCCTTGTATGGCAGGCCCGGCGGACGATTGCGGCGGGCCGGATCAGACCTGACAGCGCGGAAGCGGGGCGCAAACCGGGATTTCGCAAACGGGCTGAAACCCTGCGCGAATGGCGCTATGGCTTGCATTCACGCTTCGCCAACGGCACGGGAACGCCCATGACACTGAAGCCAACCATGCTTGTCAGCGCCGCGCGCAATACCGCCGTGCTGCTGGCCGTGGGCACGTTTCTGGCGATTCTGGGCCCCTATGGGTCCAGCGCCTATGGCTGGCCCCAGGTCTGGATCTACTGGACCGG
>JAIUMW010000266.1 GCA_022565365.1 Oceanicaulis sp. | reverse complement strand
TGTTGTGCGATTAAGGTCTCCAAAATCTTCATAAGCTATGATGTATTCATCTAATTTAAAAAGCTTTCTAATGTAACTAACGGAATCTTTCTCATACATTTCTACGTCGTGCATCAATTTTTGATTTGCCTTATTGATTAGCTCCGCATAGTCTAATGTATTTTCTGTGTTCTTCCTATCTGTGGTAACAAGTTTGAACAAGTAATATGACGCCATACCCACACCAATAACACAATTCGTCTGACCTAGTGCAAGCTGCACAATGGAATACGTATTAAATGATATTAATGCCAGCAAGTAAAATTCTGCCGAGTTTTGTTCCAAAGGTTTATCTCTATAAAAAGTAGCAATTGCTATTTTTTTTAACAGGAATTTTATTTTTGCTGTTGCAACAACGTCAATAACTACATCTGATAACAACTCGCTTATTAGAGGAATATTTTCATTTAATTTATCTACTGCATTCTTATAACGATCTGTTGTGCCAATATTATCAATATGCTTACTGAATTTACCTTCACTTACTAAAGGGGACTTCAGGTTGATGTTGAAAATATTTTTAGAGATAAGACGAAGTACTTGCAAATAGTTTAATTCTCCAGAATTAAGCTTCTCAGCAATTGATTTATCTACTATAAATGGCTCCAATATTGCGTCAAAGAGAGAGTTATTGATTCTTTTACCAGTGTTATCATAGGTGAAATAATTGTCCGCAATTTGATCAGCACAGCCTACCAAAACACCTAAAGCTATAGCTAATAAATAATCAATAGGGTGAAGTCTTTGCCTAGAAAAGTATTTCTGTAGATCTTTATCAACCCTTCTAAACTGACTAAGCTGTTCACTAGTCAAGTAATACATAAGAAAATCTTTTTCAGATGCTGGCTCTAGGTCAAAAAGTATATTTTTTCTAGTCATAATGTAATAATAATCAAATAAGTTCTTTACAGTTGTATTAATCTACTTTTCACTAGATAATATGAATTTCATTCCTCATGGTCTCATTCTTTCGCTCAACTAGTCATAACAAATATTGATTCTATAGAAATGATTTATCTTTCATTGCAACATATAAAGGATAAAGCTTCTCAAATCCATTAAGAACTGTTGCTACTATATTGGAATTCGAAAGCATTTTGTCACCAGGGTGAATAGAATAACCGATTATAAAATAATCAGTTCTCCAGTTATCTCTTTTTGAAAATTCCCAAAATTCATCTGACCTTTCGAATTCTGTAATGTATTTTCGCTCTTCACCGATTAAGATCCAATAATTATCCCCTAAAAGCATCAATAATCTAAATATTTCTTCTCTGTAAGATGAACTTTCCATGTGTTTGTGAAAGTACTCCCTATCTGCCATACTACCATTATCTTTACCAAATCTTAACCAGATACCTATATCATCGTAATGTATTATCAATTGCAAGCGAGGAAAAGCTACCGGTGTTTCATTGTCGCCGTATCTTTTAATTTCCCCTTTCTTTCTACCGTAATGCAACCAAAGAGCAGCGATTTCATTTGAACGATGAAATGTCGTTTCAACTTTCGATACAATATCATCATGGACATAGTGCGGGTGAAGATCGAATCTTTTCTTTTTTATTTCGGGATATAGTTTATCATGCAATTCATATAATTTAAACCTAACATCTTTTCTTAGTCTATAAATATGTTCGTTTTCTAGAGATTTATTCTCTGGTGAAAAAGTAATATGGTTGTTTTTATTAAAAAATTGATTTTCAAAATCAATCCGATCTAAATTATAATTGCCAGCAATAATGTCTGAAAGTTTTTTAAAATCGTCGTTAACCTCATTCTCGAATCTCTTTTGCTTTTCAAAATGAGCTCTCAACTTATCAATATGATCTTGATTTAAAACAGTGCTTTTTTGAAAATATTCTTCAAACCACTGCATATATGTTGAATGGCTATTACTATTATCCTCACGATGAAATAACTCAACATTATCAAGTAGCCCACCCTTTGTAAAATTGCCAGAACCTACATAAAGTCGCGTAAATCCCTCTCCTTCAAATAGATAAAGTTTAGGATGGAAAAACCCCTTAGTATATAAACGACACTCTAAGATACCTTGATCCTGCAATTCGAGTATTTTTTCTAGTGCACTAATATCGCTTGGCAAATTAATACCAAGTAGTAATTTTATACTTTTTGCGTTAATTAGTTTACTAGTAATGAAGCTCAATGCCCAGTTTGAAACTAATGCAGAAGCAATACAAACATTTTCAGCAGCTTCAAGCAACTTATGATCACCAGTAAAGAATTCTATTGTCAATTTTTTGCTTAGCATAGCAACTTATTTAATGGTCGATACATGACTCTCATTTGAAAGGTGAGTTATCAGATCAAAGTTTAAAATATTAACGCATAAATAAATTTAAAACCCAGAATCCACATATAAACGAATTGGTTAACATTTAATGGATAATGATGAAGTTGTGCAATAATTTTGGTTTTTAAGAAATTCATACAAATGCCTTTTTATAAGATTCCATTTATTAAACGCTGAAATACCATATATGTCAAAAGGTCTCATTTCGTGAGTAGTTGCCAGTATAAGTTCATTAATATGGTCATTTTCTAGCTTTATCTTGTAGTAGCCAATCCCGTACAAATATTTCTCAGGTTCAATATCCCTTAAAAATTCAAATTTAGAAAAATATTTTTTAGTCGCTTTTCTGACAAGAAGCATCTTCAAGTGATTAGATTCTATACAATTCCAAACTTTCGGGAGATAGTCAATTAGTAATTCAAAACGCCCATACTCAATTATTGGCTCAACAAGTAGGGAGCTTTCTGTATCTGTAAAATCAGCAAGCAATTGCAAGATAATCTCACCACTCCAGATTGTTGAACAAACCTTCAATGCCTCCCTTTTATCATTCTGATACTGCGAAGAGTAGAAGATATAAAAAAGTCTTGATGAAACTATCTTGACTTTATCCTTTTAATAGATGTTTTGCATTTAAGTGGTATCTGAGTTGATCGGTGACTTTATAAATTATAGAATCCGGAATAGATGAACTATTTACTTGAAATAGTTCATCTATGTAGCTATTAATTTTATTAGGATTTCTATGCACGTTTTGAATTTGGAACTTACCTTTGAAGAGATTATTCAATATTAAATTAGCTGGACATTCAATTCTAATTGCACTATTGAATGGTTCAAGATATGTACTCTTATCACCGAAGTCCTCTTTAATTTCTATTGCGTTGTTTTTGCTGTAATCAATCCATATTGCTGAAGTACTTGCAAAATGTCTTGAACTCAGTGCGCAAAAATATTTTTTCACATCGAAATTATCGACACCACCATATCCAACAAAGATTACCAGCTGTTGTTGAGATATCAAATTACCCCATAGTAGTTTTATATTATCTGGGAATCCTTTCTCAATTAATCGAAGAAGAAATCCTTGCTCACCTACATTATCAATATTAACATCTCCATGAAACTTATATAATAAACAACCTTCGTACTCTGAATTATATCTTGTGATGGAATTATGAGATATTTCTTTTTGAGTGGTTGTAATTTGAAAGTCAGGGTTAATGGTTAGTCTTTTTTCTTCAATAAATTGATCTATATTGGCCGTAATATGAATACCGCCATTTTTAAGATGTAATCTAAAATATTCGTGGTAATTATTTGAGTTCATCTTGCCACTGCTAAACTCAAAAAGACTTGATATCAGATGCCAACCAATATTTTCTCCTGATTCTATTTTTTTTATGCCATAAGAGTCGACTATTATCTGACAAGTTTTTTCGAACGGAAACTTAATGTCTATAAGTCTATTTCTTTCAGAGAAAGTAAGTTTTGAAAATTTCTTGAGGAAGAGTTCATGTAGCTCATTTCCATTTGCAAATGATGTTGGTGATGCAACAGAAATCCCCGCACCAGTAATGAACAAAACTTGATTTGGAGATAATGAATTAAGAGTTAGTTTAAGTTTGTTTTCTATTTTTTTTAAATTTGACATGATTTTTAGTTTAAATAATTATTGATACACTATTAATTATGCCGAAATAATATTTTTTTAAAAAAAACTTTAATTTAATTCATTCAATTAAATATCTGTGTGATAATAGTCTTTAAATCTCCTTTACAGGATCAATCTAGTGATAGGTAAATTAAATGCATAACTAGTTATTCTGTTGCAGAATGACATATGAGCACAAGCACCAAGAATGAATTTAACAGCTCAAAATAACGACTAACTTTTAGAGCCCGTAGAGTCCAGTCAATGAGCT
>JAIUMW010000265.1 GCA_022565365.1 Oceanicaulis sp. | reverse complement strand
TGTGGGACCGGACGGGGTGGTGCGTCTGACCAGTCCGATCACCGGCCGGGTGCTCAGCGTGGCCCAGATCAGCGAGACGGTTCTGGGGCCGGGCCAGCTGGTCATGGAGCTCGGCGATCCGGTCGATCTGGAAATCGTTGCTGAAGTCCTGTCCGAGGACGCGGTCCGGATCGGCGAGGGGGCGCCCGCCATGATCGAGGCGTGGGGCGGAGACCGGGATTTGCGCGCCGAAGTGCGCCGCGTCGAGCCGTTCGGGGCCCGCAGGGTCTCCGCGCTGGGCGTGGAGGAGCAGCGTGTGAACGTGATCCTCGACCTGCTTGACGCCTGGGAGGACTGGTCAATGCTCGGTCACGGCTATCGCGTGCGCCCGCGCATCGAGATCTGGCGCGATGATGACGCCCTGCAAGTTCCCGTCGCTGCGCTCTTCCGCCACGAGGCCGCCTGGGCGGTGTTTGTCGTGGATGGCGGCCGTGCGCGGCTGCGTCCTGTGGAGGCGGGCCGCAATGACCGGCGCAACGCCCAGATCGTGTCCGGCCTGCAGCCCGGCGATCAGGTCGTCCTCTACCCCTCAGACCGGATCCGCGACGGCGTCAGGGTGCGCGCGCGGTGCAGCGGGGCGCGGCGCTGGAAAAGCAACTGCGCACGCCCGAACCCGCAGGGTTCGCAGGCGCGACCGCGCGCCCGCAGCGTCAGCGAGGACGCGAAGCCCCGGACGAGGCTGAGCACAAGGAAAACCGAACCCGTGAGGGTTCGCAAGGGCAAAGCCCGCCCGCAGCTTTAGCGAGGAAGCGAAGCCCCGGAGGGGTCTGAGCACAGGAGAAAAATGGTGCCGGCTGAGGGAATCGAACCCCCGACCTTCGGTTTACAAAACCGCTGCTCTACCAGCTGAGCTAAGCCGGCGCCTGGCCGCCCTCCAACCCGTTGGGGGAGAGCGGCGCGGGCAGTATCAGTCTAGCCGACAATCTCGCTGCCGGCGAAGAAATAGGCGATCTCTTCGGCAGCCGTTTCCGGCGCGTCGGAGCCGTGCACCGAGTTGGCCTCGATGGATTCGGCGAATTCCTTGCGGATCGTGCCCGGCTCGGCGTTGGCCGGGTTGGTGGCGCCCATCACCTTGCGGTAGGTGGCGATGGCGTCTTCGCCTTCCAGCACCTGCACCACGACGGGGCCGGAAATCATGAACGACACCAGATCGTTGAAGAAGCCGCGCTCACGGTGCACGCCGTAAAAGGTCTCGGCCTGGGCTTTGGTCATGTGGATGCGCTTTTGCGCGATGATGCGCAGGCCCGCCGCCTCGATCAGGGCGTTGATCTGGCCGGTCAGATTGCGGCGCGTGGCGTCGGGCTTGATGATGGAGAAGGTGCGTTGCAGCGCCATGGGACAAGTTCCTTGTG
The DNA here is from genome assembly GCA_022565365.1 of Oceanicaulis sp. Lineage (GTDB taxonomy): Bacteria > Pseudomonadota > Alphaproteobacteria > Caulobacterales > Maricaulaceae > Oceanicaulis. The sequence continues at coordinate 2,949 of JAIUMW010000265.1, read as the reverse complement.
GGGTCGTGGGGAGGAATGGATTGGGGCGGCTTATAGCGGCGCTTCCGCGCCCTGTGAAGGCGTGCTAACCGCTTGCGTCATGCTCCACATCAATGATCTCACACACCGCTTTCAGGGCCGCTTGCTGTTTGATCAGGCGACGCTTTTTCTGCCGGCGAAGACCCGCATGGGTCTGGTGGGACGAAACGGCACGGGCAAGTCCACTCTGTCCCGCCTGATCCTGGGCGACGCCGCGCCCGAAAGCGGCGAGGTACGCGTGCAGCCCGGCGCGCGCATCGGCACGATTGCGCAGGAAGCGCCGGCCGGGCGCACCAGCGTGATGGAGTTCGTGCTGGCCGCCGATCTGGAACGTGCGGCGTTGATGGCGGAAGCGGAAACCGCCAGCGATCCCAATCGCATCGCCGAGATCCAGACGCGCCTGGCCGATATTGACGCCCATTCGGCTGAGGCGCGCGCAGGCGCGATCCTCAACGGGCTGGGCGTTGACACGGCGGCGCAGGGGCGCGCCTGTGCGGAGTTTTCCGGCGGCTGGCGCATGCGCGTAGCCATGGCCGCCACGCTGTTCGCTGCGCCTGATTTGTTGCTGCTGGACGAGCCGACCAACTATCTCGATCTGGAAGGCGCGCTATGGCGGGAGACCCATTTGTCGAAATTCCCCGGCGCAGCCCTGATCATCTCCCACGACCGCGAGTTGTTGAACGCCAGCGTCCACGCGATCGCGCATCTCAAGGACTGCAAGCTGTCAGTCTGGGAGGGCGGGTTTGACTCCTTCCAGCGCCAGCTCGCCGAGCGTCAGCGCGTGCAGATGAAGATGGTCGTCAAACAGGAGGACGAGCGCCGCCGCCTGCAGGGCTTTGTCGACCGGGTCCGCGCCCAGGCCACCAAGGCCAAGCAGGCCCAGTCGCGAGTCAAGCGGCTGGAGAAGCTCGCCCCCATCGCCACCATGGTGGAGGATCCGGTGGCGCCGTTCGAGTTTCCAGGCGCCGAGCGGCGCATGGGCAATCCGCTGGTGCGCTTTGATGACTGCGCGACGGGCTATGACGGCGCCAAGCCGGTACTGCGCGGGCTCAATATGCGCATCGATGTGGATGACCGCATCGGGCTTCTGGGCCGCAATGGCGCGGGCAAGTCCACCTTCGCCAAGCTGCTGACCGGCGCGCTGCCCGTCACGTCAGGCGCCATGCGCATGCACAAGAAGGCGGTGGTGGCCCATTTCGCCCAGCACCAGATCGATGCGCTGTCGCCGGATCACTCGGCCTATGACCATGTGCTGGAACGCATGGAGGAGAAGACCGAGGCCCAGCGCCGGGCGCGTCTGGCGCGCTTCGGCCTGCCGCGCGACCGCCAGGAGACGCCGGCCAAAAACCTGTCAGGCGGGGAGAAGGCGCGCCTGTTGATGAACCTCATCACGTTTGACGGCGCCCATCTCCTGATCCTGGACGAGCCGACCAACCACCTCGATATCGATAGCCGCGCCGCGCTGATGGATGCGATCAACGAGTTTCCCGGCGCGGTGATCCTGATCAGTCACGACCGCAGCCTGATCGACACCTGCGTCGACCGGCTCTGGGTGGCCGAGGGCGGGACGATCAAGGCGTGGGACGGTGATCTGGACGATTACAGAAAGCACATGCTGCAGGGCGAGGTGAAAACGAGGCCCAAGGGCCAGCCCGCCGGCGGCCAGAAAACCCATGACCGGCGCCAGACGGCGGCCGCGCGCGACCAGCTCAAACCCCTCAAGGCCGAGATCGCCCGCTGGGAGCGCGAGATCGACCGGCTCAAGGATGTGCTGGGCAAGATTGATGCGGGGCTGGCCGTGACGGGTCTGTGGGAGAAAGACCCGGGGCTCGCGACCGACCTCACCAAGAAGCGCGCGCGCTGCGTGGAGCTGATCGACGCGGCCGAAATGAGCTGGCTGGAGACGTCAGAAGCCTATGAAGAAGCGCGGGCTGCCGCGGGGGTTTAGGGTAGGGCGCTCAATCTTTCCTTCCCCTTGTTGGGTGGAGTGTTCGCAATTGGACGGGTTTGTCGGATTGGGGTGAAGCGGACTCATCTCTTCTCCCTCCCCCACCGGGGGAGGGCCGGGGTGGGGGGCCTGCAAGTCCAGCAACAGGCGCGTCACCCGCCACCGCCCGACACCCCACCCCAACCCTCCCCTCAAGGGGAGGGAGTAGTCAGGGTCCAAGCTCAAATGCGATAGCCCCGTCCTCAATAGCCGCTCAGGCGCGCGACTTCCCCTGCGTTGAAGGCGTCGTCGCCCAGATATTCGCCTGCGGCCTGGGCACGCTTGTAATACAGGCCGATATCGTACTCGTCGGTCATGCCGACCCCGCCGAACATCTGGATGCCCTCGCTGGCGGACAGGCGCGATACGGCGGTGGCCTTGGCCTTGGCCGCAGCGCACCAGAGCGGCGCCTGGGCGGGCTGGGTGTCGAGCACGGACAGGGCGCGGCGCACCAGTGAGCGGGCGAGCTCCAGCTCGCCATAGAGATGGGCTGCGCGGTGCTGCAGGCCCTGGAACGTGCCGATGGCGACGCCGAACTGTTCGCGCTCGCGAAGATAATCCAGCGTCATGTCAAAGGATTTCTGGCCGATGCCCAGCGCCTCGGCGGCCTGGGCCGCGCGGCCAATGTCCAAAAGGTGGCGATAGGCCGCCTCGCTGTCTTCCGCCCCGCCCAGAAGGGCGTCGCCGTCGAGCTTCACATCGTCGAAACTGATGTCAGCGGGCACATGGCTGTCTAGCGTGCGCCAGGGGGTGCGGCTGACGCCGGACGCATCGGGTGAAACCGCGAACAGGTTGATCCGGTCGTCCTCGGTGCGTGCAGCCACGATCAGCAAATCCGCGCCCGCGCCATTGACCACGTATTTCTTGGCGCCCGAGAGCCGGAAGCCATTGCCGTCTTTGACCGCTTTGGTCTTCACATGGGACGGGTTGTGGCGCGCCCGCTC
>JAIUMW010000264.1 GCA_022565365.1 Oceanicaulis sp. | reverse complement strand
GAGGACGAGTTCCGCCTTGTCGAGCGGCGCGCCCTGGCCCGGCCCGGCGACTGGACCAGCCATGAGGAAGTACGCGACGCCAAGGCCGCGATGATGAGTACCGAGCGCCTGGTGCGCCTGGCGCGCGCGGCGGGCAAGCGCATCCACGTGCTGCATATCTCCACCGCTGAAGAGATCGAGTTTCTGGCCCGGCACCGCGATGTGGCGCGCGTCGAGGTGACGCCCCAGCATCTGACGCTGGAGGCGCCGGACGCGTATGAGCGCCTGAAAGCCTACGCCCAGATGAACCCGCCCATTCGCGGCGCGGCGCACCGGGCGGGGCGGTGGCGCGGCGTTGAGCAGGGGGTGGCCGACGTGATCGGTTCGGACCACGCGCCGCACACGATTGAAGAAAAATCAAAGCCCTATCCCCAGAGCCCGTCGGGCATGCCGGGCGTGCAGACGCTGGCGCCGATCATGCTCGATCACGTCAATGCGGGCCGGCTGACGCTCGAGCGCTTTGTCGATCTGACGAGCCATGGCGTGCAGCGCATTTTCGGCCTGGCCGCCAAGGGCCGCATCGCGTCGGGCTATGACGCGGACCTGACTCTGGTGGACATGAATGCTGAGCGCACGATCGAGGAAAGCTGGCTGGCCTCGCGCTGCGGCTGGTCGCCGTTTACCGGTCAGACCGTCAAGGGCTGGCCGGTGGCGACCATCGTGCGCGGGCGGGCGGTGATGCGCGATGATCAGCTCATCGCGCCGTCGACCGGCGTTCCGGCGCGCTTCATGGAAACGCTGACGCCGGTCTATTCCAGATAGGTGCGGCGCAGCTGGTTGGAGAAGGCCTGGCCACGTTCGGCCAGCTCGCGCCGGGCCATTTCGCTTTCCGCCCCGCAGCGCAGGCGCAGACGCTCCTGATGGCGGAAGCCCTCATTGAACCGGTCGATCAGGCGCGCGCGATAGGTGCCCGCCGTGGGCGCTTCATGGTCGAGGAGCTGCGTCATGGCGGTGCGCCAGGTCTGCGCCTGACGGCCTTCGCACGCGAAGGTCAGGCCGTGCAGTTCGCCCAGAATACGGGCCAGGCTCTCGACCGGGTAGGGGTCGCTTTCCTGCACCGCTGACGCGGGCGATGCGGCGAGCGCTATCAGACAAAAACTGACCAGCAATCCGCGCAATATGGTGACAAACCGAAGGGCGTAGGGCACGTCAAACTCCTCGTTCGGGTCGTGTTGGCAGGTGATCGTGGCGCCGCGATGGCGTCAGCGTCTCCAGAAGCCCGTCGTGAACATGACCAGCACCACCAGCACCTCCAGCCGGCCGATCAGCATGGTGGCGGTCATGATCCACTTGGCCGTGTCGGGGAGGGGCGCGAAAGAACCGGCCGGGCCGATGATCTCGCCCAGGCCCGGCCCGACATTGGCGAGCGTCGTGGCGGCGCCGGATATGGCGGTGATGGTGTCCAGGCCGGTGAAGGACAACAAGGTGGCCGACACCGTGAAGGTGGCGAAGAACAGGAAGATGAACACAAACACCGAGCGCACGGTTTCCGGCGGCAGGGCCTTGCCGCGATATCGCGGCGGGGACACGGCGTTGGGCCGGGTCAGCTGCTCGATATAGGAGCGCATGGCCGAGGCCGCGATCTGGTAACGGAAAATCTTCACCGAGCATGTGGTCGAGCCCGCGCACCCGCCAATGAACATCAGCACCAGAAACAGCGCCGCTGCGCCGCTGCCCCAATGCCAGAAATCGGACGAGGCGTAGCCGGTGCCGGTGAGGATCGAGATCGTGTTGACCAGCGCCAGACGCCAGGCGGGCAGGCCGCCGGGATCAGGCGGCGGAGCCAGGGTGATCATCAATGTGAGCAGCGTTGCCGCCACCGCGATCACGCCCAGAAAGGTGCGCGCCTGGGAATCGATCAGCAACAGGTCCGGGCGCCCCTGCGCGGCGCGCACATAGAGCACGAAGGGCAGGGCGGCCAGCGTCATGAAGACCGCGGCCACCAGATCGGCGCCGCCCTCGGTGAACACGGCGATGGACTCGTCCCGGGTGGAGAAGCCGCCGGTGGCGATGGTGGTCATGGCGTGATTGACCGCGTCAAACCCGCCCATGCCCGCCGCCACATAGGCCAGGAAGCAGGCGAAGGTGAGCGACAGATAGATGATCACGATGGCCAGCGCGATCTGGCCGGCGCGCGGCAGGACTTTCTCCGACTTCTCAGAGCTTTCCAGCCGGAACAGCTGCATGCCGCCAATGCCCAGCATGGGCCAGATCGCCATGGCGGTGACGATGATGCCGATGCCGCCAATCCACTGCAGGATGGAGCGCCACAACAAGAGGCCGCGCGGCAGATCGTCGAGGCCGGTCAGGACCGTGGCGCCGGTGGTGGTGAGGCCCGCCGTTGTCTCGAAAATCGCATCGGTCCAGCTGATGCCGAGGCCTGCCAGCTGCAGCGGCAGGGCGGCGGCGAAGGCCAGCACCGCCCAGGCGCCGGAGGTCAGGATGATCGCCCCGCGCGCCGTCAGCCTGTGCTCATCCGACCGGCCCAGCAGCGTCATGATCCCGCCCGCGGCGAGGCCCAGCATGGCCGAACCGAAGAAGGCGTGCGCCGACTCCCCTTCATGGCCGAGATCGACCAGCGCCGGCGCCAGCATCGCCAGAGACAGGGCGCTGAGCAGGGCGCCCAGCGCAAACAGGACGGTGCGGGCGCTCTGGGTCATGATCGCGCGGGGTTAGACAGGCGCGCGCGCCCGGTCAATGGCGCGTGGATTTGCTGAGCGGCGAATCAAGCGCGAAGGCGGGAATGTCCGCGCTGAATTGCTGGCCGTTTTCGCAGCGGAACACATAGGCGCCGCGCATGAAGCCCGATGGCGTGCGCAGCGGCGCGCCAGAGGTGTAGCGGAAGGCGGCGCCGGGGCGGATCACCGGCTGCTCGCCCACCACGCCCTCGCCGCGCACGATCTCGGTGCGGTTGGCCGAATCGGTGATGCGCCACTCGCGCTCCATCAGCTGGACCGCGCCGCCGCCGGTGTTCTCGATCACGACCGTATAGGTCCACACGAAGCGCCCGGCTTCGGGATCGGATTCCGATTCCAGAAAGGACGGCTCGACGCGGATCACCACGCCGCCGGTCTCTTGGGTATACATGCCTGCCTCCGACAGAGCGCCTGAAACATGAGTTCACACCCGCGCGCGCGGCGAATCAAGCGCTCTTGGCGCAGCGCGGTGAACTGGACAGGGGCGCGGCCCGTGCCGACAGTATGATCCCCGCCCGTGACCGATTCTGGCTGATCGAGACTGTCATGACCGCCCAGACCAGCGGAATTCTGCCCGACGCCGCGCTTGAGGCCGCCTTTGAGGCGGGCTGGATTCGCGCAGCGCGTCCGCTGGAGGCCGGGCAGATTCAGCCCGCCAGCCTGGACTTGCGCCTCGGGCGCAAGGTCTGGCGCCTGCGCGCAAGCTTCCTGCCGGGACCGGGACGCGCGGTGGCCGGTCGTCTGGACGACGATATCGTCATGCACGCCCTGGACCTTGAGGGCGGTGCGGTTCTGGAGACCGGGTGCGTGTATCTCGCCGAACTGGAGGAGGGCCTGGCCCTGCCGCCCGGCGTATCGGCGGCGGCCAATCCGAAAAGCTCCACCGGGCGCCTGGATGTCTTCACGCGGGTGATCGGCGACGGCTCAGTGGCGTTTGACCTGCTGCCCGAGGGCTATAACGGCCCGCTCTATATGGAGATTTCGCCGCGCACCTTCTCTGTCCTCGCCCGGCCCGGCGACCGGCTGGCGCAGGTCCGCCTGCGCCGGGGCGAGCACGTGCCGCTGCGCGCCATCACGCTGAGCGTGGATGTGGAGAATGGCGGCGGGCCGGTGGGCTGGCGCGCGCGACGGCACAGCCCGCTGGTGGATCTGGCCGGTGTCGGCGCCCATGATCCGGGGCGCTTCTGGGAGCCGGTGCATGCCGAGCGCGGGCGCATCGTGCTGGACCCGGGCGAGTTCTATATCCTCGCCAGCCGCGAGGCGGTGAGCGTGCCGCTGGGGGAAGCCGCCGAGATGGCGCCCATCGCGCCGGAAATTGGCGAGTTTCGCGCCCATTACGCCGGCTTTTTCGATCCGGGCTTTGGCGTGGCGGAAGCGGGCGGCGCGGGATCGCGCGCCGTGCTGGAAGTGCGCGGGCGCGACGGGCCCTTCATCCTCGAGCACGGACAGGCGGGGGCGCGTCTGGTCTATGAGACCATGGCCGGTCCCGTGCGCCAGCCCTATGGCGCGGCGGGCTCCAATTATCAGGCCCAGGGCCTGAAACTCTCCAAGCATTTCAAAAGCTAACCGCCCTCAATCCTCAGCCGGCTTGCCGCGCAGCGCCTTGACCGTGCTGCGCTTGGCCTTGGCGGTCT
>JAIUMW010000263.1 GCA_022565365.1 Oceanicaulis sp. | reverse complement strand
TTGGAACCCTTACCACATAAAGGAGAACCATTATGTACCGTGCTACGGGGTGTTCTTTAAATGTCCAAACATAAAAGGAGCAACTGCAATTCTCATCGTGTATGTCGACGACATAATGTGTCTATCAGATAATCCACGAACTCATCTTGATGAAATTGCAAAGCGCATAGATTGCTCAGAAATAACAGACGTCGACATAACACCACAAAAACATATTGGAGTCGAAATATACGTAGAAGGCGACACCTTTTACACGTCCATAGAGGGATATACAAAACAGATAGACGACAAAGAAATACAAGAAGAAATTGAGCGAGTAACAAAACAAAAGATAGAAAGATACAACAAGCCATACATATTGCCAATAACGGTTGAAACTGACAAAGAGTACAAACCTGCGGACATCAACTTATTCCAGCAATACACTGGAATGCTGTGCTGGCTCGCAACCTGTCACCCGGCACTATGCTCACGTCATGGAGAAATCAGCAAACACACACACTATCCGTCACCAACCGCTTGGCAAACGCTTGTAGGAACACTTAAAGAAATTATGAAAGACGGGGTGCCACCAATGGCTATAAAACGAGTAGAAAAACCAGAAATACGGATATACACTGACAGCTCATGGCAATACAGAACAGCACGCCATGGAACAATCCTTCAAATTGCAGACGAGAACTGGGGATTAGAAAATACAAGCAATATTGTATTCTGGAAATCATCTAGTGATGGACGCAAACATAACAGCTCAACAGACGCAGAAGTTATGGCCATTAAAGATGGATTAGTACATACCTCCGACGTACTAGAAGTCATGAAAGACATCTTTGGAAGAATACCGACCAAGCTGTATGTAGACTCTAAACCAGCAATAAGCCGAATTGAATATGGATCGAAAAGCATGACTGAACAAGGCATAATTGAACATATAACTGACATGATAGAAAATGCAGCAACAGGAAAGATTGAACTAAGACACGTGCCAACCGACCTTCAGATGGCAGACGCCCTAACGAAAATCAAAAGGTTAAACTCATACTAAGTAACGACAAAGCATGTATGCACAAAGATAATTGCATCTCTATGTATGTCGATGCACGGGGTGTATAAACTTTGTGCAAACATGCTGTGCGAAGTCCGCACTAAAAATATGTATAGACTAACGAGCAAACATATATATATATACATTATATATCTACATACAATTAAAATATTCATAATGAACAGTACATGATGAATGATAAGTGCATGATCTATGTGTACATACATGCTCATGAACTTGCATGATTATAGGATATTGATTTATAAAATTAAATACATTCATACATGCATGGAATATACATACATATTTATTCATAAGTAAAATACAGCAAATCTAATCACTCTACACAAAAGCCAAAGAATGTTCACTATAGCTAACCTAAACCAGAATATCCCGACCGTAGAAGGGGGTAAGCCCTTCCCTATTAATATGTGTCAGACTGACGAAACTATTGCCCTAATAAAGACGAACGACAACTTGCAATTTGGACTTATTGTCATCATTGACGAAGTACGCATGATTGAGAAAGAACACATTGACATGTTCGACTTTGGCCTTGAAAACAAAAAACTATACGAAGACAATCAAAAGAAAAACACAACAATCAGTTGCCCAAAATTAGAAACCGGAAACATACATCACAACCACTATAAAAACACAATATTCATTCCTTGGCTGATGAAAAGTCTGCAAACATTGAGCTCATATCACAACAACTTTGTAAATCAGAATCGAGATCAGGAAATGATGGAGTGGTTGAAAGAAGGAGCTTCACATAGCGGTTGCAAACAACTTGAAAGAATAATGTTTCGTTGTACTAACTTAAGACATTTCAACGACATGCTGAAACTACTTCGACAATCAACAAACCTCAGAGAAGATGCTTTTGAGGAAAGTGCACGACGATTCCTTCTGAGCTGGCAACCAAATGAGTTTGACATACACACACAATGGAACGAATGGCTTGATCGCTACACTAGAGTCCCAACAGAAGCACTCATTGGCCACGACTCACAGTTACACAAACAGCTAGAGCAACTGATACAAGGGTCGAGCTTCCTACTGAGTGGAATTGCGAGTCAGTCACAACTTCACAAGATATACGCCACCCCTAATGGTGAAATCATACACAAATCTTACAGCAAACACAACACACACCTCATGCTGGCATGTGAAATCACAAACATCTTAAAGAAACACAAGAAGATAATCAAAACTTTACCCCTGTTCATTACACCTGATAGATTTCCAAAACGAGATGACAGAAACAGAAGATTCAACTATGAAAGACCGGGAAACGCAGAAGAAACAACTAAGAGATTCAGGCAAGAAAAACTACCAAACAAAGTCGGGAAGATTCACTTAAAGTCAAACGAAGACAGTAATGTTACTGTCGAGTTTGACACAGGCAACAAACATGGAAACATTTTTCCTAAATGACTGCTTGAGGCTGCACAAAACGTCAAAGATGTGACTGGATCCTTTATGACGCTTGGCAGCCAAATCATCGAGTACAAAAGCGAAGGCTATCTCACTTTTGAAGCCAAACTGGACCCATATGGAAACAAACCTGTAAAACTATACGGATGCTTTAGTGATTCGACAGATAATGTAATCCTATGCAGAGACGAGATGCCAATAGGAGTGGAAATCTCTGAAGGAGTTAATTACACTTGTGCAGGAACACTTATTAAGTATCCATCACACAAGTTCGCATTACGAGGTGATCTGACGATCGAATGGAAAGTATTGCGGGCAGACATCATGACAACCAGTGAAATCATAAAAACTCACTATAACTTATGTCACGTCAGCACAGAGAAACTTTATCGAACTCTTCAACTAAACGGAATCAAGAATAACAAAGAAGAAATACACAACGCTATTGAAGGCTGTGAAGTGTGTGAAGGAAAAACGAAACGAGCCAAACCACAAGGAAAAGAGGACAGAACCCAAGACTGGATACGGGGTGGCATGGCCCAAGCAGACTATACACAAACCGCAATCGAAGGACTTAATGGAATAAAATACATCCTGACAATCTACGACTGTCAAACTGGTTATATCACAGCAGAAGCACACCGTCAAAGAAAGGACGCACCACAAACCATTGCCAGATTTCTCATTCGAAACCCACACATCAGTTTACTTCGTATGGACAATGCGCAAGAATTCAAATCCCAAGAATTGACAGCAATATGCAACAAGCTTGGAGTTAGCATGGAATACTCTGCACCAGGCTCATCTCAATCCATTGGAGGCGCCGAACGCGCACACCAAACTTTGAAACGACATCTTGACACTTGTATAATACATTTTGGAGCACAATCACGACCAGAGGTATGGCCCTGGATGCTGGACTCCGCTGTGTTTGCAATAAATAACGTGATTTCTGACAGAAGACAAAATACACCTCACAAATTGAGAGAAACTGAACTGAAGAAACACAATAAAACAAAAGAAACTACATATCATCCAAAAGACATTCAATTTGGTGATCCTGTGTACTTTACGACACCGATTGATAACAAAGGAAAAGAAAAACTTCCTTCAGGAAAACGGGAAGGCATATTCTTGTGCAAACTACATAGTGGCGAATGCACCGTTATTGGAATACAGGACGAACTTCCTACTAGATGGTCAGTCCACACCAAATGGATATCCAAAGCAGTAAACACAAGAAGAGAACATATAATGCAAGAAATAAAATGGGCTCTGGGTGTTGAAAATAATCGTTGGGTTGACAATACCACAAGAAAACAAGAACAGAAGATACATGAAAAAGTAATGAAGGTAATGAGATGCAACAAATACAAAGGAAGTTTTGTCAAAGGCTATGGCTGGGTTGCAGCCGATGAAATAAAACCTGAAGAAATGAAACCAAATGAATTTAACAACGCGGACCAGAAAGAATGGGACCAAATTCACGCAAAACAAGTAATGACTGAATACACCGAAGAGGTAAGACAAAAAATTATTCAAACAAGGATCCGCCGAACAAAGAAAATTAAAGCAGATGGTACGGAAGTTCCCAAGACTCGTTTCATTGCGTGCGCAACCAATGATAACCGAGACATTCCAACAAGAACACACCTGCCAATCAACTGGCTACGACGTATAATCACGTGTTCGGCACTCACAAGGGGGTGGAAATTAGCAACAATCGATGTTCGATCTGCTTTCTTGCTCGTACCGATTCAAGAACAAGTGTTAATACGCCTGCCACCAGCTCTACCCAAATGCGCATTGGAACTAGGATACAAAGAACATGGAACGTACAAACTAAACAAAGCGTTATATGGCCTAAAGGAGGCACCACTATTATTT
>JAIUMW010000262.1 GCA_022565365.1 Oceanicaulis sp. | reverse complement strand
GCTCTGGATTGCCCTCTTAATTCAGCTAAACGTGTATTTACAGCTTGGAGTTCAGCTGTGTATTTTTTGTATCCGGCAGTTCCCGGGGGATACAAGTTGTTCAACTGATAGCGCAAATCTTTTGCCCGCTTGTTCAGTTGTGCCATAGTGAGATTCTTGATGCCAATTTTTTTGGTGGTGGCGTCAATTTCTAGTTTATTGGCCTTTAGCGCGGCTTCGTTTTCCTTAATGCGCTGAGTAAGTTCTTTATATTCTTTGGATTCTGTTTTATTGAAAGCTTTCAGCTTAGCCTTTTGCGCAAGGAGTAATTTGTTTTCCTTGTTGAGCTCACGTTGCACCTTTTCAAGGTCCATGAGTTTTTTTTGCGCTTCATTGCCATTAATGACAATGTTTAGCTTGAGCGTTTCGTCGCTAAGGTTTTGTTTGGCCATTATTGCTCCAAGTTGATGGTTAGTTCATTGCGGAGTTGCTCCTTAACTTGTTCGGTGAAACCGAACCGGAGCCGTTTTTGAATTTCGTTGAACCGCCCGAAGATGATGCGGTTGTAGATGCCTAGGCTTTTTCTAAGCTTTGGCTGCACAGAGTGTTGCTGCATTCTCCTAGTCATGTCTAGGAAGCGCAAATACTTGACGAACGAAATTTCTAATGTACCATCAGCATTTTCAGTTTCCACAAAGCGGAAACCGCGCCTTTCGCGCATAATGCGGGTATCAATAAGATCGTAGGAATCGATGATGGCTGATTGCTCATCAATGATGTTTTTCCCCTCCTCGCGAAGTACCTTTTCAAGGTACTTGCGTTCGAGGATGCTTTGAGGTTTTTGCGTGGTAAAGGCCTGCCGATTGTTCATAGCACAAGGATAGTGCTATGGGTGATGGGTGAAAAGGACAGGGGTTTATGCGGCTTTGAACTTTCTAAAGGCTTGAATAAATTGGTAGATGCCGTAGGCTACTAGACTTCGACCTATAAAATTAAACAAATAAGTATAGCGATTTGCTCCATAGCAATCAAGAAAGTCGATTTTGTGCGTAGGAATTAAAAACTGAATGTAGAGTTTAAATAAAACATCAAATTCCTCAACTATTTGACAGGAACACGAAAAATACTTAGTACTCATAGCCTGAATACAAAAGAAAAAGCTGGATGTTATTAGCGTAAACCAAATGGCTCTGCCTGGCGAAAGCCCATTCTTATTTGATAGGTAGTTAAAACCAAGAATTATAAGGTCTCCTGCCTTAGAAAAAGACTTCTTAATCCAAATTTGTTGGCGTAAATGTTTAAGATATAAATTTAACTCTTTAGCGTATAGGTTATTATATTCAATCCTATTACCCTGTAATAGCATGTTTTTTTTTAATACTCTAAATGTTTCAATCTTTTCATTTATAGATATATCATATCTAACTTTAAAAAAATTTTGTATTTCCTCAAACATTTCTACCTCTGATGTTTCAAAATCATTGATTATAACACTATATAAACCTAAACTAGAGGAAAGGATAGTCTGTGAGAGGTCTATACCTTTATCTATTGAGGCATTGTTAAGTATTAATGTACATTTAAAAAATGCATTTTTAAATAAAATATTTTCAAAAAATGAACAATCCGAAAATATGGCAGTACCATCGACTGAAATACCATTAAAATTGTTAGGTTTATGAAATTCAGCATGTTCAAAATCAATTGTAGACTTAAAACTTGATTTTTGCCAATTGACTAAAGATTCAAATTTTGTTTTCTTTGCGATAAAATTTTTCCTAAAAATACATTGTGAGAAATCAACTGGCAGTTTAAATGTTGCATCATTAATATTAAAATCCTCAAAAAACTCGATTTCCTTTAAAATGATTTCTTTGTTAAATATCGCTGATTCCGCATTGAAAACATCGTGCTTATTTACATCAAAGAAAAAGTTTTCATTAAATTCACATTTCTTTACTTCTAGACTTGTTTTATAACTGCTCCCAAAAGCAAAGTCACGATTAAATTCACAATTATAAAACGAAAGATTTTTTATTTCATTTGTAAAAAGGATATCTGTTATATTAACTTCAAAATTAAAGATTTTATAAAAAAAAGTTTGCCAATCATTATCTTTATCTGGGTTTTGGATTTTTCTAAAAAATTCATCTTCTGTGATTATTGTTCTATTTGGCATGATAAATTTTTAAAAGTTTAAATCTATTTAAAAGTTCTAATTTTAAGCCTAACGATAAAGACCCATCATGGAAGCGTTTTTTTAGACTACGTGCTGCATTTGGTTCAATTTCAACGTGTTTATACCAAGCTCTCTCTTTCATGATTTTCTCAAGAATCTTATCTACTTCAATTTCTTTAATCATCAGTTCAAATTTTGATTGTGTACACTATCTTCATAATCCAAATAAGCCTTAAACCACTTAATAGCTCGTTTGGTGACGTGGAGTATTTCATTATCCTTGAGACCCTTGTTGGATACATAGACGATACCAATGTACCAGTTTTCTAGGCCATCAACGCCATTATGGGTGAAGGTGTCGCCTATCAGGTCGGGTAATGGCTCTATGTCTACCTCAAAGATCATCACTGGTTCTAGGTGATGGATGATGAATAGCCCTGCACCACCATCTGAGCGCTCGCCTGATCGCATGGGGTTTTCGGCTAATGTGAATTTTGTTTTGCTCATATGAAATAAAAAAGGAGTGACCGTAGCCACTCCTATATGATTAATCTACCTGCTCTACAATGAAACCAAATTCATCTTCCCAGTCTCTTACTCCATGCTGTCCGGTTGAATCTATTTCTTTGCCGTTTTCTAACTGGATGTAAACATGCCCATCAAAGCCACCTCTTACGATGGAGCGAGAATTCCCCAAATCTACTTCTGAAACTTGAGCGAACTTTTCTTGGTTTGTGATTTTTACTTGTAACATGATTTCTACCCGCTCCTTGTATCAGCTGCGTCCCTGTTTTGGTTGTTATTAATTACTCTGCAAATATATAACAAAGCGTTGCATTATGCAACACTTTTTAAAAATATTTTACAAAAAAAAAGGCTCTCATTTCTGAGAGCCAATTTTGTGGTTTTTAACGCCTTGTTATACTGGATGTACCACTGGTTGCATTTTTAAATGCTAGAACTTTACTATCCTTGTTGTAATGGAGATGACAAAAGTACCATTTTTTTCTTTTTAAACAACAAAAATAAATCTTCAAAGAGTTTTTCGTTTTCATTAAGCGTCTGAAAAGCTCTATCGTCATAATTGAAGTTCACAGTCATATCTTTGAATTCCAAGTAAGCATTCGGGAATTTGTTTAGCAATTCTTCCCTGGTCATATTGTAGCGCTGTTGCGCTTCGCTTATTTCAAGATCTACATTCCAGCCAATAGCAATAAGCTCTTTTATGTCAACCGCAAAAACTGTTGTGCCGGTCGCAATTTGTGAGAGCATTTCCCAAAATTCAGTTTTTATTTTCATATTCTATAAAATAGAAAGCCCCTATTGCTAGGGGCTTTTCGATTAGTCCAAACAGCTTAGTATTTCAGCTTTTTCTTTTTCGTAAACTTCTACAGACCATTCGTCATGATTCTCATTGAAAGGACAAGCTAATGTTTCATCACCATCCATTCTATCATAACCAGTGCTTCCTTCACCTTCTAACTCAAGATTACCGTAAATATCCTTTACCTCGAATTTGACATCTTCATTAGTCCACAATACTATTTCATCTTCATTATACTCGCCACTTAATGCTTGCGCAACAGTCTGTTCCCAATTTATTTGAGGTTCTGTTACGTAGGCTTTAATGATGAAAACTTGTCTATCACGATCTCTAACGCTTCTGTCTTCGGCATATCTTTCTGCACCAGAAAGATCCATTGAAAAGGATTGACCTAAATTATCTATATCGAGATCCTCTATTTTATTTAAAAATACTGCTCTGAAAACGCTGTAAACTTTCATAACTCTACCCGCTCCTTTTTTCAGCTGCGTCCCTGTTTTGGTTGTTATTAATTACTCTGCAAATATATAACAAAGCGTTGCATTACGCAACACTTTTTTTACTTTATTGCTAATTTTTAAACATTCTAAATAACAACCAAAAAACCCTGTAAAATCAAAAGAATAAGTAACCCGTTGCGCCAATAGCGGAGCTCTCGGTTTTCTTTTGCCAGGGCTTTGTTGCGCTCGATGAGCTCTAGGGTGTTGGTGGTATGCAACTGGTCTAATGCGCTGTAACTTTCCAGTTGCTCTTGTTGTGCTTGGGCTAGTGCTGCATAGTTTTGCAGCTGCTGCCGCATTAGGGTACTTTGAGCAAATAGGCTATCTCTCTCGTGTAGCTCTATGGCTATTTCCCTCAAGGCTTTCACCGGTAACAATATCATACTGGTATCG
>JAIUMW010000261.1 GCA_022565365.1 Oceanicaulis sp. | reverse complement strand
CTGAAGGGGGTTCTATTTCTGCCTCTGCACCCTGTTGATGATCAACCCCCTGCAAGGGGTTGGAAGCATATTGTTGTGCATAAAAATCATCTACATCATCTTCAAAAATTACCGTAACTACCGACAAACCG
Organism: Oceanicaulis sp.; assembly: GCA_022565365.1. Taxonomy (GTDB): domain Bacteria; phylum Pseudomonadota; class Alphaproteobacteria; order Caulobacterales; family Maricaulaceae; genus Oceanicaulis. The sequence continues at coordinate 4,270 of JAIUMW010000261.1, read as the reverse complement.
AATAATGAAATAGAACGGACTTCTGATTTTTTGGGAATGGTGTTCATTTCCTTCATTATCGGAAGCGTGATGAATTTTTCCACTTCTTCTGCGCTTCTTCCCGGCAATTGTGTGATAACTCTTACGCGGGTGTTGGTCACATCTGGAAATGCCTCAATGGGAGTATTGATGTAACTAATTATTCCCGCCACAACCAATAAGGCAGTGAGAAAGAAAACAATGATGGAATTCTTTAATGAAAAAGCAACTATACCCTGAACAAATTTCTGCATCTCAATTAGTTTTGGAAGTTTTTAATTTGTTCGTAAATAAGCAGTTGATTTTTTGAGATGATTTTTTCATTCTCATTTATCCCGCTTGAAAGAAAGGTAAGACCGTTGCTCTTAGACAGGATTTCAACATTCCTTGATTCTATTTCGCAATCGTTTTTATATACCACAACATAATTTTGATTATTGTCAAAAATCAATGCAGATGTGGAAATACTTAATGCTTCGATTTTCAGTTCCTTTAAAGCAGTAACATCTACTATCATTCCTGGTTTCAATTTGAGATTTGTATTCTGTAAAACAACCCTTGCTTTCAGCACCCTAGCGTCTGCATCAAATACTTGAGAAATAGCGGCAATTTTCCCTTCAAAAATTTCATCAGGATAGGAGAGTGTTTTAATGTTTACCTGCATTCCTGTTTCAATGTTCATCACATTGGTAGCATACACATTTACCAATACCCAGACTTCGCTTAGGTCTGAAATGGTGAATAATGGTTCGCCTTCGGCTGAAATTTGTGTTCCTGCTGATATGGATTTTGCAGTAACTATTCCCGATGTGGGCGACTTGATTTGAAACACTCCTTTTTCAGGACTTGCACTGAACAAACTGAGGTTGGCGTTTATCTTTTCCCTTTCTGCTTTCATGATGTCCAGTTCGCTTTGTGCCTCCATCAAATCCTTTTGCGATGCTATGCCATCGTCATACATTGATTGGATTGATTGAAGATTTTTTTCTGCTACCTTTATTTGTGATTCAATAGTTTTGGATTGTGATTGAAGTTCAGATAATTCGGTGCTTCTCAATTCTGCCAATACTTGTCCTTTGGTGACATTATCACCTAATGAGAAATAGGTATTGGAAATAATCCCTCCTACAAGACTCACAAAATGAATCACTTTATCAGGATTTGGCTCTACGGCACCGGTAAGCGGTATTCCTTCTGTTACAAATTGCTTTTTCGGTTGCTCCAATTCAATTTTTGATTTGAAGTTTTCATCCAAACAGTAATTTGTATTTTCTGAATTGCTGTATTGCTCTTCCGGATTACTGCAACTGCTGAAAAGCATTACCCCTATCAGGCTGCCAATCAACATCGATTTTATTGTCGTTTCGTTCATTTTAATTCAATGTGTTTATTTAATCAAATCCATTCCCACGGAATAGTTAAGTTCCTCTGTTTTTTCATTGACATCTTTACCTGCTTCAAGAATTATCTTTTTGTTTCCCAGATACGCATCCATAAAATCAAGGTATTCAAGCAGACTTATATTTCTGTCAGTGAAATTTTTCGTATAGCTTGTTAGTAAATTATCCAGTTCTGCTTCATAGTCCGGTTCAATTTGATTGAGGAATTGAATAGCGTTAATAAGATTTTGATAGGCAAGAACAACTTCGTTTTCTATACTCAAATCCATTTGTTGGAGTAAAATTTGGGATTGTTCCTTACCTATTTTGGCTACTTTGATATTTCCTTGGTTCCTGTTAAAAAAAGGCAAATCCATCGTCACTCCGAAGCCCACAAAATCCTTAATATAATTTCCCCCTCTATCATAATTAGCACCCAAGGTGATATCCGGAACTCGTTGAGCTCTCTCATAAGCATATAGTTTGTTGAAATATTCCTCCCCTAACTCAGCTATTTTATAATCAGGACGGTGTTCTTTGGATTGGTTAATTAAATTACCCAAGACTAGCTCATTGAATTGCTGAACGTCTTTTAAATAACCTTCTTCAGTTATCTCCAACTGCGTTTCGGCAGGTAATCGCATCAATAATTTCAGCTCTTTTTGTACTTCGTTTACTTCTTTATTTAGTTCGTTTATATTTTGATAAATTTCAAGTTCAAGCGCTTTAAGGCGGATATATTCCCCTTTTGGCACATTCCCTTGTTCTACCTGTTTTTGATATGCCTGTGTGAGTTGCTTGATAGAACTAATTTGACTTTGATAAATATTGCGGCTGAACTGCAGGTATTGCAGATTCGTGAGTTGATTTCTAAATTCTATTTTCAGGTTTCGCAATAAATCTTCAAAATATTGCTTGGATTGGTCAACTGTTACCTGCTCCAGAGCCACGAGTTTTTTTCGTTTTCCTGCGGTAAGGATGAGTTGCTCAATTTGAACACCGAATTGCTGGTTTCTTCCAAAATTTCCATTTGATGAGTAAGGTGGTAAAAAACCTTCGGCACCAGCATAGTCAATTTGTGCCTGTGTTGCCCATAAGTTGGTCTCGTTGAGTTCAATGGTAGGGTTGGGCCATAGTTTGGCTTGCAAGACCATTGCCTCGGCTTTTGGCACTTCTAAGCGTTCAGCGATCAATAGTAAATTCTCTTTTAGAAAAATTGCTTCACTCTGCTCACGGCTTAACTTTAAGGTATCTTGTGCCTTTGCAGAAAGAGAGAATAGAAATAGAAATAGAATGAGTTTTCCTAACTTAACAATATCCATTATGACACACCTTATAAATGAGGTGTAAAAGTCAGGACAACAACCTTTAAATAACCTTAAAGTGGATAAAATTTTGCTTAAGGACAAACCGCAGGTTTGAACCACCCCTTAAATTAAAAATAAATGGAACGAAATACAAAACCATCCATCTGATTGTATTCCAAAGCACTGAACGGAAACTTGATATACCCAAAAGTTGAAAACAGCATCTTTAGAAAAGGGGATTTTGGTTTCAATTTAGTTAAATCCAAATCCAACGAGAAAAAATACTGCCGATATCTTGTAAAATCAGGAATAGGTTCTCCAGCATTATTAAATGTAGGATTTATATAACTTCCTGTCATTCCGTTGGCACTATACCCAAAGGATAGGCACAGCCATTTAGGAAAAGAATTTTGCTGCCCAAAAGATCCAGGGCTTAAAGATAACCAATAGGTTTGCCCGTTATAGTCTTTTAACCAACTTTCAATCCAATTTTTGCCTAATAGTTCTGGTCTGTATTGAGCATATTTGGAAGGAAAGTATGAAAATTTCAAACGCAAACGCTGTTCGTTCCACATCAACTCCTGCCCAATTACGAACATAGAACCAAGTGCGTTGGCTGTCTGGTCTCCCCAAGAAAACCCATAATCATTGGAAAACCCATCAAGAATTTCTACACCTGTTAAGTATAATAATCCTGACACACCTCCTTGCCATATAGCTTTTTTATTACTTACACCTGCCCACCTAAGTACATTAATCGCGTCCTCTCCCATTTGATATGCCGTTGTAAAATGTCCTATTTTATCCATTTGAAGCCAATGTTTATTGTCATTATGAAATTTAAAATTGGACATTCCATTTTGCTTATACCATAAATGATACAAGCCGATATAACTTAAGGTGTATGCTGTGCCGTAGCTGGCATAAACAATATTTCTTCTTTTATTATGGAGGGTGTCGCTTGGAGTAAAGAAAGAGGATTGTGAAAAACAAGGTAAAACGGCAAAAGTCGAAAACATTAAAACCCCAAAAAAATAGTTTAAGCGATACATTATATCTGCAAAACACTTCAAATCAATCTTAAAAAGACCTTAAAATGGATAAAATTTAGCTTAAGGGGAATTTAAGCTCAAATACATTAATATTTATAGAAGGATTTGAATACGTGATTGTTGCCGAACTAAGTTCCACAATCTTTTTCGTTAAAACTAAACCAAGACCAAAACCGATTTTACCCTCACTATTCTTTCCCCTGAAAAAGTGATTGAAAAGAAAGTTTTCTTCATTTGTTGAAATCGGTTTACCAGCGTTGATGATTTGGATTTTTAAATGGTTAACATCAGAACAATCAAATGTTATTTCGGCTTTTGAATCGTTGCTGTATGAAACACAATTAGACAAAAGATTCTGAATTGCTTGTCGAATAAGAATAGGATTGACTACAGTACATGACAATTTTTATTAAATCAATGAAAAACAACATGTTGTGCCTGGCGGGTTTTTTCTAGCGTGGAGTAATTGTATCAAATAGTCTAATCCGTGTTTGAGCAAACTTTTTTCAAGACG
>JAIUMW010000260.1 GCA_022565365.1 Oceanicaulis sp. | reverse complement strand
TGTCCGGGCAGCCGGGGGCCGGCCGGGACCGGCCGGACCATGGAGACGCGCTTCTCTATCTCGACCGGGGCGGCTACCGGCCCGGCGAGACGGTTGAGGCCAGCGCGCTTTTGCGCGACCTGACCGGACGGGCGCTGACCGGCCGGGCCGGATCGCTTATTATGTATCAGCCCAACGGGTTGGAGCTGACCCGTCACCGGTTCGATGGCGCTCCCAATGCTGGCGGGCTGTCCCACGGATTTGAGCTGCCGCGCAGCGCGGCGCGCGGCCAGTGGCGCCTGGCGCTGGAGCTCGACGGCGCCGGTGAAGTCGGCTCGACCCGGTTTGCGGTCGAGGACTTCGTTCCGCAGCGCGTTGAGCTCAGCCTCAGCGCCGACGCCGAAACCCCCATGCGCGCAGGCGAAACCCGCATGGGCGATGCGCGCGTGCGCTTCCTCTACGGCGCCCCGGGCGCCGGCCTGCCGATTGAAGGCTCGGCGCGGGTCGAGCCCGATCCCAATCCTTTCCCCGACTGGGCTGGCTATCGCTTTGGGCGCCATGACGAGCGCTTCTCCGAAAGCCTGGAAGACCTGCCGCGCACAGTCGCCGACGGCCGCGGCGAAGCCCGCGTGCCGGTGTCGGCCGATGGACGCGGCGAGGAGTCCTCCCTGCCGCTGCGCCTGCGCGCCGTGATCCGGGTGCAGGAGCCGGGCGGGCGCGCGGTGGCCGATGATGTGCGCATCCCCTACCGGCCCCAGGCCCGTTATGCGGGGCTTCGCTCCGAATTTGACGGCGCCGCGGAACGCAATGCGCCTGCACGCTTCTCCCTGATCGCCGTGGATGCGGACGGCGCGCCGGTGGCGGCGGAATTCCAGTGGCGCCTGGTGCGCCGGGACTACAGCTATGACTGGTACCGCACCGACGGCGGCGAGTGGCGCTGGCGCCGGTCAGAGCGTGTCGTGCCGATTGAAAGCGGACAGACGCGCCTGAACGGGGACGATGCAGCGGCGATCACAACGGGCTCTCTGCCATGGGGCGATTATGTGCTGATCGTCGCCGACGGAGATCGCGACATCGCCTCCACCGGGTTCTGGGTGGGCTATGGCGGACGCGCCCAGGAGGGCGAGGAAGCGCCGGACACGGTGCGTGTCGCTGGCCCTGACCGGGCGCCGGAGGCAGGCTCCAACGCCGTGGTGACCATACGGGCCCCCTATGCGGGACTGGCAGAAGTCGTTGTCGCCAATGACACAATTCTCTCCTCGCGCCAGATCGAGGTCAGCGAAGCGGGCGCGGAAATCACCTTGCCGGTGACCGCCGACTGGGGCGCGGGCGCCTATGTGATGGTCAGCGTCTACACCCCGCGCGACGCCGTGAACCAGCCCCGTCCGCGGCGCGCTGTCGGCGTGGCATGGGTGCCGGTGAACGTGGAGGAGCGCACCTTCGATGTGACTCTGGACACGCCCGAACGCGCCATGCCCGAGCAGCCGCTTGTGGTGAATGTGCGCGCTGAAGGCGGACCGCGCGGCGAGCGCGCCTGGGTGACGCTGGCGGCGGTGGATGAGGGCATTCTGCTCCTGACCAATTTCCGCTCCCCGGACCCCGCCAGCTGGTTCTTCGGGCAGACTGAGCTCGGCGTGGATCTGCTGGACGATTACGGACGCGTGCTCGATCCCAACCAGGGCGCAGCCGCGCCGGTGCGCTCGGGCGGCGACCAGATCGGGGCGGCGGGCCTCTCGGTGGTGCCCACGCGCACCGTGGCGCTGTTCTCCGGCCCGGTTCAGCTGGACCGGTCGGGGCGCGCCTCGATCTCGCTCGATGTGCCTGAATTTAATGGTGAATTGCGCCTGATGGCGGTCGCCTGGTCCGAAGGCGGACTGGGCTCGGCCTCGCGCCCTGTGACGGTGCGCGAAGATGCGCCGGCCGAACTGATCCTGCCGCGCTTCATGGCGCCGGGCGATACAGCGCAGGCCACGGTGACAGTCGATAATATCGATCTGCCCGCCGGCGCGTTCACGGCGCAGGTCAGCGCCACAGGCCCGGTTTCAGCGCCTGGTGACGCGGTTCAGATCAGCCTGGCGCCCGGTCAGCGTGAAGACCGCCGCGTCAGCCTCGGCGCCGATGGGGTGGGGATTGGCGAGCTGGTTCTGGCCGTTTCGGGGCCGCAAAACTTCAGCACAAGGCGCAGCTATCCCATCGAGGTGCGCTCGGCCTGGCTGCCGGAATCGCGCATTGACCGGCGCACCTTGCGCCCCGGCGAAAGCTGGACGCCGCCCGCCAATGCACTCGCCGGATATACAGACGGGACAGGCTCTTTGCTGGTCTCGTCCTCGGCGTTCCCGATTGATATGGGGCCGCTCTATCGCGATCTGGCCGCTTATCCGTATGCGTGCACCGAGCAGAGCCTGAGCCGGGCCATGCCGCTGCTCTATGCCCGCCAGCTGGCCGATCTCGCCGATGAGGATACGCCGGGCGGGGCGGCGGATGTGCGCCGGACCATCGAGCAGATATTGTCACGCCAGAGCGGCGACGGGTCCTTTGGTTTGTGGCGTGGGGGCGACGGTCAGGCTTCACCCTGGCTCGGCGCCTACACCACCGATTTCCTGACCCGGGCGGCCCAGCAGGGATATCCGGTGCCGCGCGCGGCGCTGGATCGGGCGCTGAGCCAGCTTCAGCCCATCGCCAGGGGCGAGCTGTGGCGGGTGTCCGGCTACAATACGTCGACGCCTGAAGCGCGCTGGTCGCGCGATACCCGCCAGCGGCTGGAAGACCGTAGTGCGGCCTACGCCCTGTATGTGCTGGCGCGCAATGGTCAGGCTGACCGCTCGCGCCTGCGCTATATGCATGACGAGCGCATCCGCCAGATCGAAAGCCCGCTGGCGCGCGCCCATATCGGCGCAGGCCTTGCGGCCATGGGCGACCGGGCCCGCGCGGCCAGCGCATTTGAAGCGGCGGTTGAAGCCATCGGCTATCGCAATGAGGGCGATTGGTACCAGTCAGTGCGCCGTGACACGGCGGCCGTGCTGGCCCTGGCGGCGGAAGCGGGGGAGACGGAGATCGTCGAACGGCTGGCTGCCGGGCTGGCGCGCGACCTGCCCGAACCAGCCCGCCTGACCACCCAGGAGAAGGTGTTCCTGATCCTCGCCGCCCACGCGCTTGCGGGCGATAGCGCAGAGGTTTCAGTCAGTTATGACGGCGTCGCCGCCAACCCGGCGGCGGTGCGGTTTGACGCAGAAGCGCTGGCCGAAGCGGGCGCCTTCACCAATACCGGCGCCCAGCCCTTGTTCGTGACGACGATGGCGCGCGGGGCCCCGATTGAGGCGCCGGAGGCGTCAGCGTCCATGGTGCGCGTGGACAAGGCGGTCCTGGACATGCGCGGCGAGGCGGTGGATCTGGCGTCTGTGGCGCAGGGCGACCGGCTGGTTATCAGCCTGACCCTGACCCCTGAACGCCAGGCGATGGCCAGCTATGTCATCGCCGATCTTCTGCCCGCAGGCTTTGAAATTGAAGGGGTTCTGGAGCCCGAGGATGGAGCGCCGAGCGGGCCTTACGCCTTCCTGGGCGAGTTGAGCTATCCGCAAGTGGCCGAGGCGCGTGATGACCGGTTCATCGCGGCGATTGAGTCGCGGCGCGGGCGGACAGAGCGCTTCGCCTATGTGGTGCGGGCGGTGACGGCGGGCGAGTTCGCCATGCCCGGCGTGGTGGCCGAAGACATGTACAGGCCCGATGTGACGGCGCGCAGCGCGTCTTCACGCGTGGCTATCCGGCCCTGATAGCGATGGCTGCTATCCCCCGTCTCTACCCCGAAAAGTGGGGACATAAGGCGGCGCTGTGGAGACATGCGGCGGTTCTGTGGGGTTTTGCAGCGGCTTTGTCGGGTCTTGCGGCGCTGCTGGTGACGCTTCGGGTCCTCGACCTGGCCCTGCCGCCGCCCATCGAGGCGGGACGCAGCGTCTCTCTGGTGGTCGCCGACCGCGAGGGACGGGCCCTGCGCGCCTTCCCGGTGGAGGAGGGGCGCTGGCGCCTGGCGGCGGATCTTGACCGCATCGACCCGGCCTTCATCGAAGCGCTGCTGGCGGTGGAGGACCGGCGCTTCCGCGAGCATCACGGCGTGGACATGCTGGCGCTGATGCGCGCGACCGGTCAGGCCGTCACCTCGGGCCGCATCCGCTCTGGCGGGTCGACCATCACCATGCAGACCGCCCGCCTGCTGGAGCCGCGCCCGAACCGCACTATCGGGGCCAAGCTCATCGAGATGGTGCGCGCCTGGCAGCTGGAGGCGCGGCTCAGCAAGGACGAGATCCTCGAGCTGTATCTGACCCTGGCGCCCTATGGCGGTAATCTGCAGGGCGTGCGGGCGGCGAGCTGGGCCTGGTTTGACCGCGAACCCGAGCAGCTCACCCCTGACCAGATCGCCCTGCTCATCGCTCTGCCGCAAGCGCCTGAAGCGCGCCGCCCGGATCGCCGGCCAGAGGCTGCCCGCGCCGCCCGCGCGCGTCTCCTGCA
>JAIUMW010000259.1 GCA_022565365.1 Oceanicaulis sp. | reverse complement strand
GTGGCGGTGGTGTCGCTGATGACGGCGGCGGCGGTGGGACAGATCGCCGATACCGGCACGATCGGCTACGCCACAGCGGCGGTGACGCTCGCCTTCCTGTCCGGCGTGATCCTGCTTCTGATGGGCGTGTTCCGGCTGGGCTTCCTCGCCAATTTCCTGTCCCACCCGGTGATTTCAGGCTTCATCACAGCGTCCGGCGTGATCATCGCGGCGAGCCAGCTGTTCCATATTCTGGGCGTTTCAGGCGGCGGCCATACGCTGGTGGAGATCGTATCGAGCCTCGCCGGTTCGGTGACGGACTTCAATCCCTACACCCTGGCCGTGGGCGCTGCGTCGCTGGGCTTTTTGCTGTTCGTGCGCTCAGGCCTGAAGCCCCTTCTGATGGCGATGCGCGTGCCCGAAAAGGCCGCCGGCATCGTCACCAAGATAGGACCGGTGATCGCGGTGGCCGCCTCCATCGGCGCGGTGCTGGCGTTTGATCTGGGCGCGCGCGGCGTGGCGGTGGTGGGCGAGGTGCCCCAAGGCCTGCCGCCCTTCACCCTGCCGAGCTTTGAGCTGGAGCTGGTGCAGCTTCTGCTCGCCTCGGCCATGCTGATCTCGGTGATCGGGTTTGTGGAATCGGTCTCGGTGGCCCAGACCCTGGCGGCCAAGAAACGCGAGCGCATCGACCCCGATCAGGAGCTGGTGGCGCTGGGCGCCTCCAACGTCTCGGCCTCATTGAGCGGCGGCTTCCCGGTCACGGGCGGCTTCGCGCGCTCGGTGGTCAATTTCGACGCCGGGGCGGCCACGCCCGCGGCGGGCGCCTTCACGGCGGTGGGCATATTGCTCGCCGCGGCCTTCCTGACGCCGCTGATCTATCACCTGCCCATTGCGGTGCTGGCCGCGACCATCATCGTGGCGGTGCTCTCGCTGGTGGATTTCGGGGCGCTGGGGCGGGCTTTTCGCTATTCCAAGGCCGATTTCGCCGCCATGGCCGCCACCATCGCCGTGACGCTGGTGATGGGGGTGGAGGCCGGGGTCACCGTCGGCGTGATCCTGTCGCTGGTCCTTTTCCTCTACCGCACCAGCCGGCCCCATGCGGCGGTGGTCGGCCAGGTGCCGGGCAGCGAGCATTTCCGCAATGTGGACCGCCACGCCGTCATCACCTCGCCCAGCGTGGTGACGCTGCGGGTGGATGAAAGCCTGTATTTCGCCAATGCGCGCTATCTCGAAGACCGGGTGTATCAGCTGGTGGCGGAGAACCCGGACGCGCGCCACGTCATCCTGATGTGCCCGGCGGTCAATTTCATCGATATGAGCGCGCTGGAAAGCCTGGAAGCCATCAATACCCGCCTGTCCAGCACCGATGTGAAGTTGCACCTGTCCGAGGTGAAGGGCCCGGTGATGGACCGGCTCAAGCGCTCCCATTTCCTGGACGCGCTGACCGGCGAGATCTTCCTGTCGCAATACGCCGCCTTCGCCGCGCTGGACCCGGAAACGGCGCAGCGCGCGATGGCGGGCGGGGCGCTTTAAACGCGATCTGCCCGACCGGAACCCGGAGCCCGGCCAGCGCCGCTAGCGCGCCAGGAAATGGCGCCGCATCCGCAGCCGGGTCCGGCAGACCTCCGGCCGCTGCGACGCATCCCGCAGAGCCTCCAGCGCCGCCTCGTCGTACCAATACCCGTTCGCCATGACGCCAACTGGCCGGCGCAGGATCTGGAAATCCTCGCGCGGGTCGGCGCCGAGCAGCACCAGGTCCGCGGCGAAGCCTGGTTCGATCCGCCCGGCGCGGATCTCCGGCGCCAGCACCGCAGCCGCATTCACCGTGCCTGTGCGCAGGGCGGCGGCCGGCGTCAGACCGGCGCGCACCAGAGCCTCCAGCTCCTCGATGGCCGAGACGCCGTGCGGCGTGGCCATCACCCCGGCGTCGCTGCCGAGAAGGAGCGGCACGCCTGCGTCGTACAGCATGCCCGTGAAGGTCTCGTAGGCCGCCTGCATGCGGGGCCGGTCGCTTGTCTCCCGGCTTGCCCAGTACGCGTATTCGCCGCGCTGGCTATCGAAGATGACGGGATTGAAGCCGGCCATGTCGGCGCGCTCAATATGGGCGCCGCGGGTTTCCACGATACGGGCAAGATTGGCGTGCACGATCAGCGTGGGCGTAATCGTCGCGCCAGCGCGCGCGATATCCGCCGCGAGGCCGCGCATGCGTTCAGGATCAATGTCGTCATTCAGGGCGTGCCAGATGATGGATTCGGCGTGCTCGATGCTGGCGAAGCCCGCCGCCAGGGTGTCGTCGATTGGCATCGGGTCCGCCTCAGTCCCCTCGACCGGGTGACCCGAGACGGTCATGCCCAGCCGGGCGGCCTCTTCTAGAATGGCGGCGAAACTCTCGCGCGACACATTGGAATAGAGTTTGAGATGGCGATAACCCTGCGCGTATTGCCGGCGCACGGCCCGGCGCGCCTCGTCCGGGCCGGAGATCAGGGTCTGAAGCGGATTGGTGTTGCGCCCGCCGCGCTCATTGAGGATCGCCCCGGTCGTGATCAGGCGCGGCCCGGCGAGACGCCCGTCTGCGATGCGCTGCGCCATCGGCAGATGAAAGGGCATGCCGGCGAGATTGCGCACCGTGGTCACGCCATGCGCGAGGCTGGACGCCAGATCGGCTTCGTCGAAGATATGGACATGCATATCCATCAGGCCGGGCATCAGCACGAGCCCCGTCCCGTCGATCATTTGGACGCCCTCGGGCATGGCATGGCCCGCCAGATCGCCCATCGCCTCAATCGCCCCGCCGATGACAAGCACGTCCTGCGGGGCCGAAAGCGCGCTCTCGTCCGGATCCAGCACAGCGACGTTACCGATGAGATAGGCAGACGCCTGCTCGGGCCGGTCCAGCGCCGCCGGCACGCCGCAAGCGGCGATAAGCGGCAAGAGGGCCAGCCCCAACATGGCGATCAGAACGGATTTCATCTGGTGCATGCGCGTCTCCTTGGTGTTCGGGACGGGCAGGCCTAGCGGGCGGGGAGATGTATCGTCGTCCGCAATCCGGATTCAGGACGTGCGGAATTTTCCGGAAGTCCCGGCCTTGGCGGATCAGCCGGCGGACGCAGCGCCGGACAGGGCGTCGCGCCGGGCGGCGAGCCAGGCCGTGGGCGTCTGCCCGGTCTCGCGCTTGAACACCGCATTGAAGACCGATTTCGAGCTGAAACCGGCGGTATAGGCGATGTCCAGCACGCTGGCGCCAGACCGGCCGGCGGCGGCCTCCTCCAGCATGGCGCGCACATCTTCCAGGCGCAGCGCGTTGATATAGTCGTTGAAATTGCGCCCCGTAGCCTGCCGGATGGCCTGCGAGACCTGGCGGTCGGGCAGCTGCACCGCCGCGGCCAGCTCGGCCCGCGTCAGGCGGGGCTCGGTATAAAGCGCCTCTTCGCGCAGCGCCCGCTCAATGCGCGCGAACACAGCCTGATCGGGCGCCGGTTCGGCCTGTGATTGCGGCTGAGGCTGGAGTTGTTCCGGCGGCGGCGCCTCACCGCCCAGACTGCCCTGGGGCAGACCTTCAAACAGGCTTTCGCGGCGCACGGCCAGACAGACCAGCGCCGCCAACATGGCCAGCGACACGCTGAGCTGGACGACATAGGCTGCGGTTGAAGCGAGCCAGGGCCAGTCACCGTGCAGCCAGCGCCCGTCCATGCGCAGGCTGTCAAAGCCGCCATTCACGACAAATACTGCGATCATCGCATAGAGCAGGCTCAGCCGCATGCGCGCCGCATCCGAGCGCCGCTCCGGCAGGGCCTGGTGAAAACGGTGCACCAGCCAGGCCGAGGCGCCGGCATAGGCCAGCAGGCTCAGCCGCGCGCCATGCTCGACAAGGTCAAGCTGCGAGCCGGTCAAGGCCAGGCCGGCGAGGAAGGGCAGACCATGCAGCACATCGGCCGGGCGCAGGGCCGGACCGGCAAAGATCAGGCTTCGAACGAGCAGATAGAAGAGCGGCGGAAAGAGCAGGCGGAAGGCTGGGGTGACAAGCCAGACATCGCGAAACCCGGCGGTTTCCTCCAGCAGGTTGAACACCATCAACGCCGCCGTCATCGCCATCAACGCCGCCGCCGCATGCAGGCGCGGCCGGCCCAGGCACAACGCCAGGCCGGTCAGAGCGATGGCCGCAACGGCCGCCTGGATCAGATTGGCGAGGCTTGCCTGCATCACCACTGGTTAGCCCAGCCCGTCACGCTGCGGAAGCGACCGGTTCATTCGCGGTCATCATCACGAAGTTCTCCCTTCCCGCTTGTGTGGCGTTCGGGTCACACCTACATGCTTGCTGTCAGGGATGGCGCGCCGTGCCTCCAAGAGGGCGGCTTTAGCTTAACCCCTTGTCTCGCTGCCCTTTTTCAGGAGACCTGAAGTCATGAATATTGAGAAATTCACCGACCGCGCCCGCGCGGTCCTGCAGGCCGCGCAAGGCCTGGCCATGAAGCGCAAGCACCAGCATTTCGCGCCGGAGCACTTGCTCAAGGCGCTGCTGGATGATGAG
>JAIUMW010000258.1 GCA_022565365.1 Oceanicaulis sp. | reverse complement strand
TTTGAAAATCAAAAAGATTCGTTTGATTTTTATTTTGGTTGGCATGGTTTAAACGGCGATCCTTATGAGCCTGGCCAGCAGTTTAGAAATATGGTTTCAAAAAATTTCCACAATCAATTTGACTCAGTTAGCAGAATTGAATTTAAAATGATAAATGCTGAAATTGGGATATATGGAGGGCCAACAGGGGTTAACCCTAGCGGTATTCTTGAATTAAATATAAACACTGGGCATTTTGAAATGAATTACGACTTAACTGAACCTGGAGTAGGACGGAAACCCTTCCGTATTCTGGGGCGAAAGTTAGATCACTAAATAGTTCTTTCCCAAATCTTTTGTTCCAAAAATTACGGGATTTAATAGTTGACCATACTATCATAATTAAAAAACGGTACCATGAAAAACTTTTACATAATACTTCTAGTCACCTTTTTCGGAAAATGCATATTACATGCGCAATGTGAAAAAGAAATCAGTACGGAGCCGGACAATCCTGTAAATGATGAGTTTTTACTTATGGCGAAGTAACGGACTTGTTAGAATTCTGCTTTGCGGTAGTTGAGCAACTCCCAATCTTCAGTGCTGCTGCGTGGTGTCCTTGAATGTCAGTATGGTGTTTCAATGAAAATAGACAATGCCAATGCGAGCTTGGGGTGCTTTTGAAAACTAACTTCAATTTTTTATAGCGGGTCTTTTTGTGGTTTAAGTCACTTTAAAATGAACGTTTACTGCATAACGACGTGCTATTTAACTGTAAATCTAAATTTTATCAAGCGTTCAATCTATTATACTGCATTACTCAGTAACCACTATTTTCACAGTTAACGGGTGTTGCCCTAAGAGTATTAATGAATACATCCCCGGAGCATAATGCTGTTTCAGGGGTATGATTTTTAAAGGAGCCTCGTCATCTTCAAAAGTTCCAGCCTCTAAAAACTGTCCTGTTATTTTGAATATTTTATAGCCTGAGTAAATGAATTTGCCGTCCAAAGCTCTTACATATAGTTCGGTGCTTTGTGTTCGGATCGGATTGGGGAAAACAATAATGTTCTCCACTTCAGGGAAATAAGTGAAAACATTGCCATGCGATAACTTCTCTTTTAATAGCGAACCAGAGCGTTTCATAAGTACGTTTGACAAGGTGTTAGAATTATTATTTTGATAGTAAAATGTATCCGTTAAACTCCGAGGTTCTGTATCTATTGACCCAGTGAAGTATAGAAAGTCGTCCGTTGCACTATTTATGGGAAGAACTTGACTGATTATAAAATGAGATTTGTCAAATATTCGAGGCAATGAAAGGTTTGGGAAAGCATATTCTTTTTCCATATAACCTTGATGATTGCGCTTTTGTATGCGAGTTGTGTCTGTTTCCGCTAGTACAGTCCACAACTTTCCATCCATAAATATTGTGGACGAAAAGTTAGCTACTCCTTTAGTAACTTCTGTTGCGAATACTTTGCCATTGGAGCCACTTAATCCAAGCAAGAAGCCTGATCGAGGACAGTTTTGTGACCCAACTGCTTGAGCAACCTCTCTATCCCCATCCATTATTTCACCTCGAAACCAACCGCTCATCCAAATGTCACCAGTGGAGGTTTCCGTAATACCGTGTGTTACAGCTAAATCTGTAAATGTAATGTCTTTTGTAAATATAAAACTTCCGTTTAGTTTGTTGATTTTTACAATTCTTGTGGTATAGCCTATAAAGCGACAAGAAGATGAAATTGTTGGAGCACCTTCAGATAAAGCAATTAAAATATGATCGTTGGATATTTCTAAACTATTGAAAAAGCTGACACTAGACAAACCCTCCATAGAGATGTTTTCTACCCAGATTACTCTTCCCTCCCGTGATATTTTAGCTGCGAAATGTTGGAATGTGTAATCTGAATTTAATCGAACGCCATCGAATACCATGTTTCCTCTTTCATAATAGCCCAATAGATAGGAATTTCCTTCATCATCGATTTTAATATCAAAAAGGCTCACGTCAAAGGCTCTTTCAATTTTAAGCTCCCACTCCACCGTGTTATCGGATGCATATTGAGCCACAATTGTTTGCGGAGGACTTACCGGCTGTCTGGTGTCAAAAAGTGGCCCAAATGGAATGGCGTGATTTTCTCGAAAAACCAATATTTTTTTATTGTCATTGGTTAGAGCTACTAAAGATCTAGCTCCAACAATAAGTGATTTCTCAATAAAATTCCCAGAGGTATCATAAATAGAATAGTAAAGTCTAATTGACTGTTCATTATGAAAAAGAGCTTTATTACCTTCTGGAGAAAATGCATAATCATGAAGTGAATTATTGGATACCATTACTACTCGATTGTCCCGTTTTTGAATATAGGGTTTTGAGTAAACTCCACCGCCAGAGAAACTTGTAGTGCCTTCTAGCGCTCTTGTCCAAATGGCACCTTCGGTAGAAGGAGAGTGAATGGGCTTGAAGTCGCCATTGTATTGATAAGTAAACGTTTTATTGGTGTTTCCGATGGTAGTTTCTAAAACAATGAACAACTTTCCATTTTTAATAAATAGTGTAGGGGTGGTAACTCTAAAATTGACATTCCAAAAGTGGGGTAATTTGGCTAAAAATCCAGTGCCTTGTTTGCTGCCATCCGAAACAAACAAGGAAATGCCGTGAGTAGTACTGTTTCCTAAAAAAGCATAAATACCTTCGTCGATACTGACTGATGATCTATTTATTGGCATGCGTGTGCGCCCATAAACTAACATTTCATTATCAATAGATCTGGATTGCTTCTGTGTCATACCGTTCATGCCTTCACCGATATCCATAAGTTGCTCAACCTTTCCGTCTTTTAAAACAATCGGTTCGATTCCTGAAGAATCAATATCTGAAAAGACCAATGTCCCATATTTAGTTTCCCCTACCATGAAGAATGTTCCTCTATGACGAGTTAAGGAAGGCTTTCCTACTAAAGAAAATGTATGTGAATTGCTATCGTAACTAATATGCCTCAATATGGTAGGGTCTTGCGCGAATATGTCATTGTACTCCCTGCCTATCGGAAGATCTAGCACAGCTATTTGCGTTGTTTTAGGCCGAGGTTTAATTAAGTAATTAATGGGGTCCATTCTCCAAAAACCCCTTCCGCCGGGTAGTATGACATTTCTGTCTAACAAATCATTAGGGCTTGCATTGTAAAAGACTGTATCTGCAAACACACTGAATCCATCGGTTACAACTGCTTTTTTATAACTTTCATTATTGACGCTATCTGAACCCCAAAACAAAAACAGTCCATTTACATTGAATCCTGGATCCAAAAGACAATTGGAAGAAAAATAATCACTTATCAAAACCGGTAGCGTATCTACTATATCTGTGTAAAGATTTACACGTAAAATTCTATCTCTTTCACTATTCCAACCATACATGCAGCTGTCAGCTACCCGAAAAGGGAAGAACGAATTGAAAGTTTTAGCACTTTTTCCGTCAAAAGAAATAACGCCATTTGGCCATATGTCTATTAAAACATAATCATTTGATTGAAAGTACAATGGTGTCTTATAAATAGGCCAGTGAGCAATGGTAGTGTCTACATCAAAAATAGTTTTGTTAGGTGAAATTCCTCGAAGATGATTTTTATTATTAAAGAAATAGACTGTGTCACGAAGTGCGAAAAAGTGCCTAAAGGCTGATTGAGGGGATATTCCATCCTCAATTAACTCAAAGTTGATGAAGTCATCGGTGCGTTCTAGACTGATATTTTGCAAACTACCTGCATTGTTAAAATGATTTCTTAGTAGATAAACAAAATTACCTTCGCTATAAAGCACCTTAAAATCTTCATTAGGCGCTGTTAAATCAGTGACTTGTCCCTGAATGTAAAAAGAGTTGAAACAAAAAAACAGACATAAAATTAGAAACTTCTTCACGGTTGTATGATTTTGTATTAAGCATGTGGTTGGTCAAAAGTATTGATTTTATTTTAATTTAGCTTGGTTTTTCTATTGGGATGCGGTTGGTCTATTGCGATGACTTTTGGTATTTTATTCCGACAGTATAAACTCTATGAGTGGGCATTAAGTAAAGGAACATGCCAAAATTTGAAAATTTAGAAGATAGTTCTATTGCCTTTGCTGGGGCTTAGGTATTGTTTTCTGTTTTTTTCTTACGTATAGCCTTTTGAGGTGAGGTATATCAATATGACGAGGAGACGGTAGAAAAATTTATTATAGAAAACTATCGGCCGTACTATACGCCCTCAGCCCAATTGTTTGTCAGCCGCTTTAAAGTCGACGATCACAAAGCTTATTCTTGTGTCCCATGTGGCCGTTTGGGTAGCGACAGCAACACTAGACATACTAGCGTTAGGAGTGTCGGTGAACAAAGTAAGCAAGAAGATAGGGGTGTACTCCCTATCTTCTCGCTTAGTAGGGTGTTTATGGCGTTGGGCTTTGCTTTCTTTTTTTTATGGTGGTGCTAATGGACTGGCCAAAGAATAACAAGACAATAGTAAGCAACGCCAAATACGGTG
>JAIUMW010000257.1 GCA_022565365.1 Oceanicaulis sp. | reverse complement strand
GGCCGCCATCAACCGGTTCATCGCCGAGCATAACGAGCAGCCCAAGCCGTTCGTCTGGCGAGCCGACCCGAACGCCATCATCGCAGCGCGATCACGAGGGTTCCAAGCGTTGGAGTCAATCCACTAGTACCCTGAGCATATCGTGGCTATGCACAAAAGCATAACCTTTTTGGGTCTGACAGTGCATTCCGGTGAAGTACCAGAGTACTTCTACTCTACGCCTTCAATCAGAAAGCCAAATGCAGCACGATGATCCGGACGAAATTCGGATCTCATCGTGATTGTTGCGCTTCAGCAGACTGCGCCAGCGATGCTGCCTGCTATCGAGGAAATATCTTGAAGCCGGCTGTCTCTGCTGCCAGTGCAAGGCGTACGAGTTCGGCGAGAGAACGGATTCCCGTTTTCTGCATGGCCCGCGCCCGGTAGTTTTCCACAGTGCGCTGGCTGAGGCCGAGCCGGAACGCCACCTCCTTGTTGAGCTGGCCATCCGCTACCAGCCCGAGAACCTCATGCTCGCGAGGTGTCAGGCAAGCAAACGGATTTTCAGTGATTTCGACGCTCTCGGGCTGCTCCGCTACCCCTGCGTCCGGCAGGCTGTGCGTCAACGCCCGGGTTACGGCCTGCAACAGCCGATCGGGGGCGAATGGCTTTTCGAGGAAGTCGACAGCTCCCGCCCGCATGGCCTGTACCGCGAGTGACACATCATGACGCCCCGTCACGACCAGAACCGGCAGGTTGATACCATCCGCCTTCAGCCGCTCATGCATTTCCAGCCCGCTCATCCCCGGCAAACCGACATCGACCAACACGCAGCCGCGCCTCGCCTCGCCGGCGCATGCTTCCAGAAAGGATTCGGCTGTGGCGAATTCCTCGACGTGATGGCCGGAAGCGGTAAGCAGGGAGCGGATCGACATACGGACCTCACTCTCGTCCTCGACCACGAATATAGTCTGCCCGGAAGAAGGGCCCGCTTCGGGCGTTGCCGGCGGAACCGGAAGCTCAAGCGGGGGCGTCGATGATGCTGTCCCGGCGCCGTACCCGACGAGATCGCCAATCACGTTCAGCAGATGGTTCGCATTGACCGGTTTTGCTTCATACCGACAGCCCGCGCTTTCAATCGCCTCGCGCGTCTGCGATGAACTGTCCCCGGTCATGACGATTGCAGGAAAATCCCACCCGGTCATCTCGCGCAGGCTCTGTATGACCTGCAGCCCGGTCATGCTCACACCGAGCTGATTATCTGCGATGACGAGGCGTGGCGGAAACGGATAGCCTTCGAGATCCAGTGCCTCATGCGCAGTTGCGAACGCACGCACCTCGTAGCCGTTCAGTTCAAGCAGCTGGCGCAGGCTCTCGCGCGGACCGGCTTCGTCCTCGACAAGCAGCACGGATATCTGTGGTCTACCGGTCGAACTGATATTGCCAGACCTTGAATGGAGCCGCTCTCGACCGCTGTTGATCGTATGGACCAGCGGTACCTCGACCGAGAACATCGATCCCTGCCCCAGGGCGGAGCAAACCTCTATCTGGTGCTGCAAGAGCTCGGATAGCCGCTTGACGATGGTGAGCCCAAGCCCGACCCCGAATACAGGTTCACGATTTCCAGTCGGGGCCAGCCTCCGGTATTCGTCAAAGACGCCGTCCAACTGATCCTTGGGGATGCCGATACCCGTGTCCCAGACTTCGATACGAAGATTGCTTCTCCGCCAGCGGCAGCCGATCAGGACTCGTCCACCGGATTCGGTATACTTGATCGCGTTGGATACAAGGTTTCCGACCAACCGTTCCAGCAGACGTGGATCGCTCCGGGTGATGGCGGATGAGGAGACCATACGCAGTTCAATTCCGCGTTCCATTGCCACGTAGGTAAACTGGCTACGTAAACGGTTTAGCAGGCGTTGGATCGGGAAGGTGGTGATATTCGGCTCCATCCGACCACTATCGAGCTGGTCGATATCGAGCAGGCTGCCAATAATATCACCCATAGCCTCGCTGGTTTCCCGCAATTGCTCCACAGCACTCCGGCTCGCCTCGTCTTTCACCGTCTTGGCCAGAACGCCACCGAGAAGGGCCATCGTCTGGAGCGGTTGACGCAGGTCATGGCTGGCAGCAGCGATGAAGCGAGACTTCAGGGCGTTGGCTGAAACGGCTTCCTCTTTGGCCAATTGCAATGCCTGCTCCGCCTGCTTGCGCTGTGTGATGTCGCGTACAGCAGCAAGTGCCATGATGCCATCGGGCATCACCATCGGGCTCAGGCCGACCTCCAGCGGGATTTCCCGCCCATCCTTGGAGAGCCCGTAAATCTCCAAATCGGTGCCAATCAATCGGCGGCGCGGGTTGGCGAAGTAGCTCTCCTGGTGGTCCATGTGCGGTGCGCGGTCGCGCTGAGGCATTAGCCATTCAACGCGTCGCCCAATTAGCTCCTCACGGGAATAGCCGAACAGGCGTTCAACCTCGATGCTAACGGAACCAATCGTGCCATCGGCATTGATGAGAATCAACGCGTCGGGGGAGACATCGAGGAATGCCTGAAACCGCTCTTCGGTCAGGCGTTTACGCTCTGTGATGTCCACTGCCGAGGCAATCAGGCCGATGATCACGTCGTCTTCACCGCGCATCGGTGCAAGCATGAAGTCGATGGTGATCAGACGCCCGCCGACGACCTGCACCTCGGCATCGTAGCGTACCGTCTCTCCTGACGCCGCACGCCCGATTGCCTCTCGCAAATCCGCCTGAACGTCCGGGGAATGCGACCACCAGTAACAATCCTCGAACTGCCTGCCGCGGACATCTGCCAGCTTGATGCCGGCGGCTTCGAGTGGCGCACGATTGGCCTCGATCACGGTGCCATCAGGGCTGAGCAAGCCAACGAACGCGAACAGATTGTCAAGAACCCGGCGCAACAGCTCGCTTTCGCGAAACGCCTGATCGGCCCGGCGTGCCGCTGTCTGGTCCTCAATCGCGAGCAGTATGAGTTGTAAGTGATCGACCCGACGCGCGTTCAGCATCATGATGCGGTGACCAATTCCCGCGAAGTTGTGCTCGATTTCGAAATTATCGAAGGTATCGTTGTCTGGAAGCACCTGCTCCAGGAGGTCGCGCAGCTGCGGGATGTTCCATTGCCCGTTCCCAAGCTCATAGACCGGTCGGCCAATGATTGCCGAAGGCGTTACACCGAACGTGTTGCAAAAGGTCTCATTGGCAGACTTTACACGCAAATCCAGATCGAGGATCAACAATGCGTCGCGCGAGGAATCCACGATCTTCTCGATGTACTGTTTCTCGCTTTCGAGAAGCGCAAGGGCTTCCTCGTGCGCGGTTATGTCGTCGATCGCCAAGAGGATCATGTCACGCTGACCAGGCTGAACGATACGATTTGCGTTCAGAACAATCACCCGTCGGCCGATTTGCTCAAATTCGTGCTCGACCCTGTAATCATCGATCGTGCCGTTATTCGGCAGGATATCTTCAAGAAGCGCGCGTAACTGCGGTATGTCCCACTGCCCATTTCCGAGCTCGTAGAGGGGACAATCCTTGATCTCCAGCTCTTCGACCGCGAAGGTCTGATAGAAGGCGCGGTTGGCCGTTTCAACGCGCAAATCTTCACTCAGAACCAGAATCGGTTGGCGCATCGTTCGCAGAATTGCCTCATCCAGATGACGCGCGTTATCGGCATGATGGGTTTGTTCGGGCGCCCCGGCCCCGGTTGAGTTACCATTGTCGGAATTCGCCATGCGCGTCTCCGATTTTGTTAGCTGCAGTCTGTGGACTCCGACGTATCCCGGCCTGATGGTTGATGCCCGGACGTCATGACGAGCATCATCTTAAGCTGAAGGATCGCTCCTGCAACATGATACAATTTTGTAAGTTCCAAGATACGTCTTCTCCGAACCCCATTGGCCAGAAGGAAACGCAATTCAGTACGGTTTGGCGCTGGCGAAATATCGCCAAGAGCGTCCCAGGCCGAATACGGAACGCCCACGTTCTACAGCGTCGCTGAGACTTTCGCAGCGTCTGAGCTCGACGAGCGACCACGGAGGAGCAGGAGGCCTGCCGATGACCAGTTGGGGCGCCTGCCAGGTTTGTACAGCACCCCTTCCCCCCTTGTTTTTCCCCGGAGAAATTCGAAAGCCCCCTCATCCGTGCGACCGAAAAGCGTTCCCCTCCCCCGCCCCCCGGCCCCATCGACAGAGATGACATGAGGAAGCGTCCCGCGCCTGCGGCTGGCGGCTTCGGGCCACACTGCTCGCTGGTACCACGGCTGGCAAAATGCGCGTGAACGCAGCCGAGACGGCGCGGGATCTCACCCGTCGTCGACTGGAAACTCCGGATCGACACCCACGTCCTCATCACTGGCATCGCTCCTGAGGCGTGTTCACTTTGAGCATACCCATAGGACACGTTAACCGCAGGCGCTCCCGACGTCCACTTTGGGTTGACTTTCGAATTAGTTCGCAGAAAGATTCCATGGTCTAGATCCTAAGTGAACAGGAAGGGCCATGTCCGTTATCGGCTACGCACGTGTTTCATCCACATCCCAGGACACCGCCATT
>JAIUMW010000256.1 GCA_022565365.1 Oceanicaulis sp. | reverse complement strand
GGGCGATGAGGCGGTGGTGGAGATCACCACGGTGATTGATCCGTCGGCCAATACCGAGCTGACCGGTCTGTATCTGTCCGGCGGGCGCTTCTGCACCCAGTGCGAAGCGGAGGGTTTCCGCCGGATCACCTATTTCCTCGACCGGCCCGATTGCCTGTCGCGCTATACGGTGCGCGGCACCGCCGACAAGGGCGAGTTTCCCACGCTCATAAGCAATGGCGACCGGGTCGAGGCGGGCGATCTCGACGGCGGGCGCCACTATGCCGTGTTCGAGGATCCGCACCTGAAGCCCTGCTATCTGTTCGCCCTGGTGGCGGGCCGGTATGACAGCATTGAAGACCGCTTCGTCACGCGATCAGGCAAGGATGTTCACCTGGCCATTCACGTCGATCCGGGCCAGGCCGGCCGCGCCGCGTTCGCCCTCGATGCGCTCAAGCGCTCCATGGCCTGGGACGAGGAGGTGTTCGAGCGCGAGTACGATCTGTCCGAGTTTCACATCGTCGCCGTGCGCGATTTCAATTTCGGGGCGATGGAGAACAAGGGGTTGAATATCTTCAACTCCTCCCTGCTGCTGGCCGATGCCGACACCGCCACCGACGCGGACTTCCTGAATGTGGAAGGCGTGGTGGCTCACGAGTATTTCCATAACTGGACGGGCAACCGGATCACCCTGCGCGACTGGTTCCAGCTGTGCCTGAAAGAAGGGCTGACAGTGTTCCGCGACCAGGGATTCTCGTCGGACCAGCGCAATCGCGCCGTTCAGCGCATCAGCGATGTGGAGAGCCTGCGCGCGCGCCAGTTCCCCGAAGATGACGGCCCGCTGGCGCACCCGCCGCGCCCCGGCGCCTATGAAGAGATCGACAATTTCTACACCGCGACGGTCTATCAAAAGGGCGCTGAAGTGGTGCGCGTCATCCGCGAGCTGGTGGGCAAGGACGCATTCGGCGCCGGGATGCAGACCTTTTTCGACCGGTATGACGGGACGGCGGCGACGCTGGAGGACTTTGTCGGCTCGTTTGATTTCAACAGCGAGGCGGACCGGGCGGCGGCGCTGCGCTGGTATGAACAGGCCGGCACGCCGCAGCTGCATGTAAAGACCGTCTATCGCCCCGGCGACGAGGCTGTGGACCTCATCGTGCGCCAGGAGATAGCCCCCACGCCGGGCGAGCCGGACAAAACCGCGCTGCCCATCCCGCTGCGCATCGGCTTCCTGACCGAAACGGGTGAGCCCGCCCGGTTGCGGGCCGGGGCGGACGGAGAGGCGTCTGACGAGCATCACCGCGTGCTGCGCGAGCACAGCCAGACCTTCACCTTTCACGGCGCGTCCGGGCGGGTGATTCCAGCCGTGCTGCGCGGGTTTAATGCGCCGGTGCGCCTGCATGCCGATCTCACCGATGAGGACCGGCTGGTGCAGATGGCGCACGAGCCCGACCCGTTCACCCGCTGGGACGCCGGCCAGTTCCTCATGACGTCGGCGATCATCGCGGCGGCCGAAGGGCGCGCCCAGGACGGACCGGACCTGGAGCGGATCGCCGGCGCGCTGCGGGTCGAGTTCACCCGGCCCGATTTCGAGCCCGGCTTCGCGGCCAGCGTGATCCGCACGCCAGTGCTCTCTGACCTTTTCCAGATGACCGACACGCCCGATCCTGAAGCGCTCTACGATGCACTGACCGCGGCGCGGCGCACGCTGGCGCACGCGCTCAAAGACCTGATCGGGGACGAGCTTGAGAAGCCTGCCCCGGCGCCGGACGCGCTGGATACCGCCGCAATCGGCCGGCGCGCCCTGCGCGCGGCCTTCCTGAGCCTGCAGGCCGCACGGGGCGCAGAGGCCGGCGATCAGCTGCTCACGGCCTTCAAGGCTGCGGGCAATATGACCGAGACCATGGCTGCGCTGCGCGGCCTGTCGCAAGCGGGCGGCCCGGCGTTCGACACCGCGCTGGAGGCGTTTGAACAGCGCTGGCGCGACGATGCGCTGGTGATGGACAAGTTCTTCTCGATCCAGGCCACGTCCGCGACGCAAGGTCTGGAACGGGCGCGCAAGCTGAGCGAACACCCGCTGTTCACCTTGAAGAACCCCAATCGGGCGCGCTCGCTCTACGGCGCCTTCGCCATGGCCAATCCGCGCCAGTTCCATGCCGCGGACGGGTCGGGCTACGCGTTTGTGGCCGATGCGATCATCGCCATCGAGGCGTATAATCCGATGACCGCCGGGCGTCTCGTGCGCTCGTTTGAAACCTGGCGCCGGTTTGACGCCGGCCGCCAGTCGAAGGCCGAGACCGCGCTGCGGCGCATCAAGGCCAACACCAGCAGCGTCAATGTCCACGAAATGGTCGACCGCACGCTGGGCGATTGACGCGCGCGATTGGCCGGGTCCGGACGTAACCGCCGGCCCGAAACTCTCTGCGGCTCAGCCGCTGCAGAAAAACATACAACTATATGGCGATTATCCAGCCAGGATTGAAAATGACACCGGTTGCAATTCTTCGCCGGTCAGGGCAAGGTTTGCGTCGGGATCAAAGCTGACGCAATGTCGCCCTGTATCGTTCGGCGCGCGCGTTCAGAACAAGGGTGTATGCAAGGCTCATGGCGGAACTGGTCCCGGTAGACGCGTTCGACATCGTCATATTCGGGGCGACCGGCGACCTTGCGAGACGCAAGATTCTGCCCGCCCTGTTTCACCGCTGGTGCGACGGCCAGATACCGGATGGTTGCCGGATCATCGCCGCGGCGCGCGAAGACATGAGCTCGCAACAATATCTGACCCGCGCCGGCGAATTTGTGAACGGCGCCAAAAAGCAAAGCGCGTGGGAGGCCTTTGCAAAGCTGGTCACCTACACCCCCATCGACGCCCAGGGCGACGGGCCCGGCTGGCAGGTGATCGCAGACACGCTGGATACGGACCCGGGCAAGATCCGCCTGTTCTATCTTGCCCTGCCGCCCTCGGTTTACGGCGCATTCTGCGCCGCCATCGGCAAGCATCGGCTCAATACGAAATCGAGCCGGATCGTGCTGGAAAAGCCGATCGGACATGATTTTCACTCGGCCCGCCGCATCAATGAGGCCGTCGGCGCCGTGTTCGATGAAACCTCGATTTTCCGGATCGACCATTATCTGGGCAAGGAAACGGTCCAGAATCTTCTCGTGCTGCGCTTCGCCAACATGCTGCTCGAGCCGGTGTGGAACGCCAACGGGATCGACCATGTCCAGATCACCGTGGCCGAAACGCTCGGGGCCGGGGAGCGCGCAGCCTATTATGACCGCGCCGGGGCGCTGCGCGACATGGTGCAGAACCATTTGCTCCAGCTCCTGTGCCTGGTGGCGATCGAGCCGCCGTTCAGCCTGGATGGCGACGCGGTGCGCACCGAAAAGCTCAAAGTCCTGCGCGCGCTGCGCCTGATCCGTGGCGAGGATGCGGCGCGGAGCCTTGTGCGCGGCCAGTACGCGCCCGGCATGATCGATGGCGCGCCGGCGCCGGGCTATGCCGCAGAGGCCGGACACGCGACACAGACCGAGACCTTTGTCGCGATCCGGGCCAGTATCGATAACTGGCGGTGGGCGGGCGTGCCCTTCTATCTGCGCACCGGCAAGCGCATGGCCCACCGGCGGTCGGAAATCATCATCCAGTTCAAGCCCGTGCCTCACGACCTCATCCAGGCGGACGCCGGCGTCATGCAGCCCAACCGGCTGGTGATCCGGCTGCAACCCGATGAGGGGGTGAAGCTGATGATGATGACCAAGGACCCCGGCCCCGGCGGCATGCGCCTGCGCTACGTGCCCTTGAACCTCAGCTTCGCCGAGGCGTTCGAGGCGGACTATCCCGATGCGTATGAGCGATTGTTGATGGCCGTCGTGCGCGGCAATCTGGCGCTGTTCATGCGCCGCGACGAGGTGGAGGCCGCCTGGCGCTGGACCGACGCGATCGTCCAGGCCTGGCGCGACGGCGCCAGCCCGCTACATCTTTACCCGGCCGGCACGGACGGTCCGTCACAAGGCGCGCTGCTGCTCAACCGCGAGGGGCGCGAATGGTTTGATGGTCAGCATGCCTGAGCAGTTTCATGCCTTCGAGCAGGCTGACGCTGCGGTCGAAGCGCTGTCTGCGCAGATTGTGGATGCGCTGTGCGGCGGTTTGGCGTCGAGGGGCCGGGCCAGCCTGATCGTATCGGGCGGCTCCACGCCGGAGCCGCTGTATCGGCGCCTGTCGGGCGTACAGGCCGATTGGAAAAGGGTGAGCGTGGTGCTCGCGGACGAGCGCTGGGTGGAAGCCGGCGAGGCCGGCTCCAATGAAGACTTCGTCCGGCGCACGCTACTGACTGGCAAGGCCGCCAGCGCCGCCCTGACCGGGTTGAAAAGCGGCGGCGCCCGCCCCTGTGACGGGCTTGCCGCCACTGAAACGCGCCTGGCCGCCCTGCCCTGGCCGGCCGATTGCGCGGTGCTGGGCATGGGCGATGACGGCCATACCCTGTCCTGGTTTCCCCATGCGCAGGGACTGGATGCGGCGCTCGCGGAGGACGGCGCCATCGCCGCGGCCATCGCCGCCCGGCCGAGCCCGGTCACCGGATCGCTGACCGAACGTG
>JAIUMW010000255.1 GCA_022565365.1 Oceanicaulis sp. | reverse complement strand
GGGCTGCAGCCGGGCGGCTCGGTGCCTTCATGAAAGGCGATCCGGTCCACGTCCGCAGGCAGCGCGGCGCGCAGGCGGGCGATCTCGTCTTTGGACAGGCGGGCCATGGGGGGCGATCCTTTGCGCTCAGGCGGCGATCAGACCCTTTTCTTTCAGCAGGGCCTGCAGCTCGCCAGCCTCGAACATCTCCTTGACGATGTCGCAGCCGCCGACAAACTCACCCTTCACATAGAGCTGGGGAATGGTTGGCCAGTCAGAATAGGCCTTGATGCCTTCGCGCACATTCATGTCTTCCAGCACATTCACCGAGGCGTATTCCACTTTGAGATGGTCAAGCACGCGCGCGACCACCGAGGAGAAGCCGCATTGCGGGAACATGGGGTCGCCCTTCATGAACAGGACGATGTCGTTGGACTGGACGGTCTGGCGGATGGAGTCGAGCGTGGCGGGATCGGTCATGGATGGTGTCCTTGAAGGAGGGGCAGGAAGACTTACGGCGCGCGGGTTTCAAGGGCGAGAGCGTGCAGCTCGCCGCCCATGCGCCCTTGCAGGGCTTTATAGACCAGCTGGTGCTGGCGTACGCGGGGCATGCCGCGAAACGCTTCGGATACGACCACAGCCTTGTAGTGATCGCCGTCACCGGCCAGATCGATGATCTCCACCTCGGCGCCCGGCACGCCCTCGCGGATGAGCTTGGCGATGTCGTCGGCGGGCATGGGCATGGCGTGGCGCTCCGTCATGGCGTAAAGCTTGACCCCTAGTATATGAGCGCGCGGGCGCGCTTCGCCATGGGGTTTGATGAAAATGCTGACCAATCGTCTGTTCTTCGCCGCCGCGTCCGCGGCGCTTCTTCTGGCATCGTGCGGGCCGCAGGCTGCGCCTGACATCGCCGCGGCGCCCGGCGCCTGTGACGGCGTCGCCGCCCAGCCGCTGCGCGATGTGTGCATTCTGGCCGCTGACGATATGGAAGGCCGGATGGTCGGCTCTGAGGGCGGCGCGCGGGCGCGCGCCTATGTTCTGTCGCGCTTTGAGGACATGGGCCTGCCCCCCGTCCAGGGAGGATATGAGCAGGCTTTCGACGTCGCGCGCCCGCTGGACCTGCGTGAACGCAACAGCCTGAGCATGGATCTCACCGGCTTCAATCTGATCGGCCTGATCGAGGGCGAGGACCCCTCAATCACGATGGTGGTGACGGCACACTACGACCATATCGGCATGGATGAAGAGGGCGGGATTTTCAACGGCGCCGACGATAATGCGTCTGGCGTTGGCGGCCTGCTGGCGATTGCCGAGCATTTCCTGGACAACCGGCCGCGCCACAATGTGGTGATCGCCGCGCTCGACGCTGAAGAAGGCGGGCTGGACGGGGCGCGCCATTTCGTGGCCAACCGCCCCGAGGGCATTGGCGAGATCGCGTTCAATCTCAATCTCGACATGCTGGGCTATAGCGATGACGGGCGCCTGTTCGCCGTCGGCTCCTACCACACGCCTGAGCTGGTGGGGCTGATTGAGGCCGCCGCCGCGCAGTCACCGATCACCCTGCTGGCCGGTTATGACCGCCCCACCGAGAACCGCCGCGATGACTGGACGCTTCTGTCCGATCACGCCGCTTTCCACCTTCAGGGCATTCCCTTCCTGTATCTGGGTGTGGAGGACCATCCTTACTACCACACGGTCAATGACACGTTCGACATCATCATGCCGGACTTCTATCTCGGCGCGGTGGAGACGGCGATTGATGTGGCGGTGCGCGCCGACGCCATGCTGCCCGAACTGGCGGCTATCCGGCAGGCGCGCGCCCAGTCCGCGCCGTAGAACCTGACGACAGGGATGACTGAAGCTTGGCCGGGCGCATGCGCGTCCGGCCAAGCCTTTGATGCAACGCAACAAATTTTTGCATTACAGGAATTTCACACAAAAATGAACGCTGTTCACTTTTCAAGTGACGGTGAGCGTACTATTTTATCGAAACAATTTGTTCGGGCCGGGATTGGCCCACATAAAATCAGGAGACCTCCCCATGACCGCTCTCGCCCGTGCCTTGTTCGCTGGCGCCGCATTGAGCCTTGCAGCGATCCCCGCCGTTCAGGCCCAGGATTGCTCGGCGGCTCCGGCCTTTGTCAGTGTCTCCACCGCCAACGCCAATGTGCGCGCCTCGGCCAGCCGCGTCGAACGCAGTGACTGGTCCACCGCCGAGCACTTCGCCCGTTCCGCCATTAATTCGGGCACAACCACACGCAACAAGGCGGCCGCCTCCGTCAATCTGTGCGCCGCTCTGGCCAATCAGGGCAGCGCGGACGCGGCCGATGCCTGCAATGACGCCGCCGAGCGTACCGGCGGTACGTGGCAGGCCCACACCAATCGCGGCGCCGCCCTGTGGCTGGCCGGTGATCACGCCGCGGCCCGCACCGACTTTGCCCGCGCCGGCGAGATGGCGGGCGGCGAGGCCGCTGTTCAAGCCAATCTGGCTCTGGCGGCCTGCACCCGCTAACGCCCCATTGGGTGCATGAATTGAAAAGGCCGGAGCCCCGAGGCTCCGGCCGTTATCGTATTTGCTGTGCTTCAGGAAGCTACTCGGCGGCCACCGCACCGGGTTCGCCCGCCATCAGCCGCGGCATCCAGTTTTCATGGGCCTGTTTGAGCGCGATCAGATCGATGCTGTGGGTCCCGTTGATCGACACATTGCGTCCGCCCGCCAGACCGACCACGCTCACCGGCACGCCGGCCGTCAGCGCATTGGCGCGGATCGTCTCTGCGGTGGCGGCGTCAGCGGCGATAAGATAGCGCGCCTGATCCTCGCCGAACATCCACGCGAAGGCGGGCAGGGCGCCGTTATGGGCCAGCTTGATCCCCACGCCCGAGGCCATGGCCATTTCGGCGGCGGCGCAGGCGAGCCCGCCATCAGACACGTCATGGACCACCTTGGCCCGCCTGGCGCGAATCTCCGCTCGGACGAAGTCGCCATGGCGTTTTTCCGCCGCCAGGTCCACGCGCGGCGGCGCGCCGTCCTCGCGCTCTTCGATATGGCGCATATAGAGCGAGGCGCCGAGCGCGCCGTGGGTGTCGCCCACCAGCAGCACCACATCGCCATCCTTCATGCCGCCAAACCCGGCGCGCACGGTCACATCCGGCAGCAGGCCCACGCCACCAACAGCCGGCGTGGGCGGGATCGCCTTGCCGTCCGTCTCGTTGTAGAGCGAGACATTGCCAGACACGACCGGGAAGGCGAGGACGCGGCAGGCCTCGGCCATGCCTTCGACGCAGCCGACGAACTGGCCCATGATTTCAGGCCGCTCGGGGTTCCCGAAATTGAGGCAGTCGGTGATGGCGATAGGGTCGGCGCCCACAGCGGTCAGATTGCGCCAGACTTCCGCCACGGCTTGCTTGCCGCCCTCAAACGGGTCGGCGGCGCAATAGCGCGGCGTGCAGTCAGTGGTGATGGCCAGCGCCTTGTTCGTGCCGTGCACGCGCACGATGGCCGCGTCCGCCGGGTCTTCAGAGCTGGCGGCGGTGTCAGCCATGACGTGGCGGTCATACTGACTCCAGATCCAGCGCTTTGACGCCATGTCCGGCGAGCCCATAAGCGCCAGCAGGGCCTCGCCCATATGCTCGGGCGCGCGCAGGGTCTTGGCGTCAATGCTGGCGCGCGCCTCGGCGGGGAACCAGGGGCGCTCATACTTGGGGGCCTTCTCGCCGATCGGGTCGAGCGGCAGGTCGCACACCACCTCGCCTTTGTGGCGCAGCACGAGGCGGCCGTGCTCAGCGATCTTGCCGATGGTCGCCACGTCCAGATCCCATTTGCGGAAGATCGCCTCGGCCACGTGCTCGCGGCCGGGCTTGACGATCATCAGCATGCGTTCCTGGGATTCCGACAGCATCATCTCATAGGCGGTCATGCCGGCTTCGCGCTGGGGCACGTGATCGAGGTCCAGCTCGATGCCCAGTCCGCCGCGCGAGGCCATCTCCACGCTCGACGAGGTCAGGCCCGCCGCGCCCATGTCCTGGATCGAGCTGATCGCGTCCTCGGCCATCAGCTCCAGGCACGCCTCGATCAGCTTCTTCTCGGTGAAGGGATCGCCGACCTGGACGGTGGGGCGCTTTTCTTCAGAACCCTCGCCGAACTCGGCGCTGGCCATGGTGGCGCCGTGAATGCCGTCCCGCCCGGTCTTGGCGCCCACATACAGCACCGGGAAGCCGGATTCACGCGCCGCGGCGGTGAAAATCTTGTCGGTGTCGGCGATCCCCACCGCCATGGCGTTGACCAGGATATTGCCGTTATAGCCCTTGTCGAAATTGGTCTCGCCGCCGACCGTCGGCACGCCGACGCAATTGCCGTAGCCGCCAATGCCGGCCGACACGCCAGACACAAGCTGGCGGGTGCGCGGATGGTCGGGCGCGCCAAAGCGCAGCGCATTCATCCGCGCCACCGGGCGCGCGCCCATGGCGAACACGTCGCGCAGAATGCCGCCCACGCCCGTGGCCGCGCCCTGATAGGGCTCGATAAAGCTGGGGTGGTGGTGGCTCTCCATCTTGAAGATCGCCGCCTGGCCATCGCCGATATCAACCACGCCGGCATTCTCGCCGGGGC
>JAIUMW010000254.1 GCA_022565365.1 Oceanicaulis sp. | reverse complement strand
GGTTTCCCACAGCTGGGACGGGTTCATCTCGCCCAGACCCTTGTAGCGCTGGATTTTCAGGCCCTTGGCGCCCGAAGCCTGGACCGCATGGACCAGCTGGGCGGGCGAGTGGATGATGGTTTCATTGCCGCGCTGGCGGAACACGGCCGGGCCGTCATAGTCGGCCGCCACCGCCGCCGCACGCTCGGCCAGGCGCCTTGCATCCGGGCTGGCGAGCACGCGGTCATCCAGGGTCAGGGTCTCGGTCACGCCGCGCACCTCGCGTTCGAACACGATGGCGCCTTCGGGCGCGCGCCGGCCGGTCCAGCCATCCTCGCCCTCATCGGCCATGGCCGCCAGGCGGCGGGCCGCGTCGTTGATGGCCTCAGGCTCGGCGTCGGGCGACAGGGCGCCGGACAGGGCCGCAGCCTCCAGCGCGAAGATCGGCGCGCGCGCCGCCATGCGCTCCAGCGACAACAGCACGCCGCGCGCGGCCTTCACCCGGGCGGCCAGATCGGCGCCAGTGATGCTTTCACCGCTGGCGAAGGCGAGCACGGCTTCCTGCGCGCCTTCCTCGATCAGGAAGGCGTCCATTTCGGCCTGGTCGGTGAGGTAGCGCTCCGACTTGCCCCGCGCGACCTTGTAGAGCGGCGGCTGGGCGATATAGAGATGGCCGCGCTCGATGAGCTCGGGCATCTGCCGGTAGAAGAAGGTCAGAAGCAGGGTTCGGATATGCGCGCCGTCCACGTCGGCGTCGGTCATGATCACGACCTTGTGGTAGCGCAGCTTGTCGAGATCGAGCTGGTCGCGCCCGATGCCGGCGCCCAGCGCCGTGATCAGCGTGCCGACCTGGTCGGACCCCAGCATTTTGTCAAAGCGCGCGCGCTCCACATTGAGGATTTTGCCGCGCAGGGGCAGGACAGCCTGATTCTCGCGGTTGCGGCCTTGCTTGGCCGACCCGCCGGCGGAATCGCCCTCCACGATGAACAATTCGGACTTGGCCGGATCCTTCTCCTGACAATCGGCGAGCTTGCCGGGCAGGGAGGAGATGTCGAGCGCGCTCTTGCGCCGGGTCAGCTCGCGCGCCTTGCGCGCGGCTTCGCGGGCCGCGGCGGCCTCGACCACCTTGGCGACGATGGCCTTGGCCTCGCCGGGGTGTTCTTCCAGCCATTCCGACAAGGTGTCGAACACCGCGCCTTCAACGGCGGGGCGGACTTCGCTGGAGACCAGCTTGTCCTTGGTCTGGCTGGAGAATTTCGGGTCGGGCACTTTCACTGACAAAACGCAGGTCAGCCCCTCGCGCGCATCATCGCCGGTGATGCCCACCTTGGCTTTGGTCGCCGCGCCGGACGTGGCCGCGTACTGGTTGATCACCCGGGTCAGCGCCCCGCGGAAACCGGCCAAATGCGTGCCGCCATCGCGCTGGGGGATGGTGTTTGTGAAGCACAGCATGGTCTCGTGATAGCCGTCATTCCACTGCAGGGCGGCCTCCACGGTGACGCCGTCGCGCTCGCCCGCAATCAGCACCGGCTCGGGGAAGAGCGGCGTGCGGTTGCGGTCGAGATGCTTCACGAAAGCGGCCACGCCGCCATCATATTGCAGCACCTCCTCGATGGGCTCGGCCTCGCGCTCGTCGCGCAGCAGGATACGCACGCCCGAATTCAGGAAGGCCAGCTCGCGCAGGCGGTGATGCAGCCGGGCGCGGTCGAACACGATTTCGGAGAAGGTCGCCTCGCTAGGCAGGAAGCGCACCGAGGTGCCCTTGCGCCCATTGGCGTCGCCCGTGACGCGCAGATCCTCGCCATTTTCCGGCTCGCCCAGCCGGAAGCGCATGAAGTGCTCCTTGCCGCCGCGCCAGATGGTCAGGTCCAGCCAGTCCGACAGGGCGTTGACCACCGACACGCCCACGCCGTGCAGGCCGCCCGACACCTTGTAGGAGTTCTGGTCGAACTTACCGCCCGCGTGCAGCTGGGTCATGATGACCTGCGCCGCCGACACGCCCTCGCCGGTATGGATCTGGGTCGGCACGCCGCGCCCGTCATCGGTGACGCTGGCCGAGCCGTCGGCGTGCAGCGTGACCGTGATCTCGCTGCAATGGCCGGCCAGGGCCTCGTCGATGGCGTTGTCCACCACCTCATAGACCATGTGGTGAAGGCCCGAGCCGTCATCGGTGTCCCCGATATACATGCCCGGCCGCTTGCGCACCGCATCGAGGCCCTTGAGGACCTTGATGGAGTCTGCGCCGTATTCCTGATTCGTGTTCTCGCTCATCGTGCTTTTCTAGCCCATGCAAGCCTGTCCCGCCATGTCTGCAGGCAGGATTAACGGCCGCGCGGCTCCCTGTGTTTCAGTCCGCCGCCCTGGGCGCGGTCAGATAGCCATACATGGCGTCGGCCATCGCCGCAGCAAAGGCCCTCCCGGACAGGCGCAGCGCTGCGCCCAGCCCCTCTTCGCGGTAGAGCGCATACTCGATCATCAAGGTGTTCTGAAGATAGAACAGCACCCTCGCCGCCTCGTCGGGATCGGGGCGCGCGACTTCCCCGGCGTACAGATCGACCAGCGTCCGGGCAGAGGCGACACCTGCCTCCATCAGCACGTCCCACTCCTCTCCGATCAGATCCGGGCGCAGGCGGGCCTGGAGATGGGCGGCGCGCACGAGATGCCCTTCGCGATCAAGAAAGGTCCAGGTCAACTCAGCGATCCGGGTCAGCGTGCGCCGCAGGCCGGAGTCTGGCCCGGGCGTGAACCGGCCTTCAGGCGACGCAGCGAACGCTTCCGCCCGCTCCCGGTAGAGATCGAAAATGACCGGAATGAAGGCGTCCTTGTTGTCAAAGCGCCGATAGACCGCGCCGACGGACACTCCGGCCATTTCAGCGATCTCCGCCACGGAAATCTGCTCGAACGGCTTGTCGCGCAACAGCGCCTCGAACGCCGCGACAAGCTTGTCGCGCGTGGCTTTCGCGCGGGGCTGGGCAGCCGGCCTCATTCCTTGACTCACCAGAACGCCTCCCGTATGTGAATGCGAATTCGCATTCACATACTAGCAAACCACACGCTATCTCCATAAGGGTCAAACTGATGACAGACCAGATTAATCCAGACTATCTCCTGCTGGTTCCGGCCGGCTGCATTGGGCTGTTTCATCTCTTTCAGGCATTGCGGGAGAGCCAATGGAAGCGCGAGCTGTCAAGCGATGCAGCACCGGACGCGCGTTCAAGGCTCTACCGCGAAGGCATGGCGAGTCTCTGGGCTCTTGCGGCAGTATGCGTGATCTTCTGGCTGTTTTCCGGCCGCGATCTGGCCGGGCTCGGATTCCGCCTGCCTGACAGCGGCTGGCGGGCATGGCTCGTCTGGGGCCTGTCCGGAGCGGCGGCGGCATACTTCATGGTCTGGGTTCCTGTGACCCTGGCCCTGTCCCGCAAGGACCGGATCAAGACCCGCGAAATGATCCGGTCAGCAGAGGGCGTGGACCTGATCCGGCCCCGCACGCCGGCCGAACACCGCCTGTTTCCCTGGCTTGCCGGAACCGCCGGGGTGACCGAGGAGATCATCTTTCGCGGCTTCCTGATCGGCGCACTGTCGGTGCTGATGCCGGTCTGGGCGGCGGCGCTCGTCTCGGTGGCGGTGTTCACAGCCGCGCACGCCTATCAAGGTGTAGCGGGGCTTGTGCGCGTTCTGCCCATGGCGGCCTTGCTGGCAGGCGTGTTCGTCATCGGCGGCTCGCTGTGGCCGGTCATCATCATTCACATCGCCGCCGATCTCAGCGCCGGCGCCGTTTTCCGGATACTTGACGCCTTCGATGAAGATGATCAGGAGGCCGGCGCAGACGCACCCGGCGGGAGCCTCAGCGCGCCAGAAGCAGCACCGCCACGCCCGCCAGGATCACCGCTGTGAGAAGGTCAGCCCAGCGCTTCACCCCGCGTGACGCCATCCAGCCGCGCGCGCGTTCAGCCAAACCCACATGCACCGCAGCGGTCAGGCCATACATGGCCAGCATGATCGCCACCATGGCGCCATAGCTGGCGGCGTCGACGAGGCTCAGGTCGAAAAACGCGGGCAGCAGAGACAGATAGAAAACGATGGGCTTGGGGTTGGTCATGGGCATGGCCACGCCGGCGATATAGGTCGCCGCCAGCCCCGCCCGGGTGACGCGCGGCAGCGCCGCCCCGGCGGGCCTGGGTTTGAGAAAGCCGAGCAAGCTCCCCCAGGCGAACCACAGCAATATCGCCGCTCCGATCAGGCGCGCGGCGAGAAACAGCATCGGCTGTCCCGACGCCAGCTCCGCGGCGGCGGCGAGGCCGAACACCGCCACGGTCAGCCAGATGATGTCGCCGGTGATGATGCCCGCGCCATAGACCCAGCCATGGACGGGGCCTGCGTCCAGCGTGCGCGCCACCATGGCCAGATTGCCCGGCCCCGGCGTGAAGAACAGGATCAGGATGGCGCCGGCGAAGGCGGCGAGCGAGGCGAGCGTCATGGGCGAGAGAGCTAGTCCCTGGCCCCGCCGCCGCCAAGCCCTCGCGTGCAGGGCTTGGCGGATCGGGGCGGACGCGCTAACCAGCGCGCAAATGTGATGTCCAAGGAGCCGCCATGCTGTTCGCCGTCACCTGCACTGATCGAGCCGG
>JAIUMW010000253.1 GCA_022565365.1 Oceanicaulis sp. | reverse complement strand
CCGGCGGCGCGGCGGCGCTCTGGTGATCTCGGCCGACGCCGATTTCGACACCACTCTGGCCGTGCTTGCGCCTGACGGAACCTGGTTTTGCGATGATGACAGCGGGCGCGGCGTGCAGGCCGAACTGACCCTGCGCAGCGCCGAGCCGGGCGTCTATCTGGTCTGGCTGGGCGCCTTCGCCAGCGCCCGTGAAGGCACGCGGGCGCGCCTGAATATTCGCGCCGATTAAGGCGGATTCGCCAAAGTGAACGCCTGGCGGCGCGGCGCGCATTCGTCAGGCGTTCACTTTGGCGATTACAGGCGTTAAGGTTTGCCGCCACTTCAGGAGGGCCGCCCCCAGATTCCCGACACGCTGACAGACAGGAGAGCCTGATGTTCAGAGCGACCGGAACCGGTTTCGCCGCCACATTCCTCGCCGCCGCCAGCGCCGCCGCGCTGGAAGGCCCGCAAGAAGTCAGCCTCAGTTCGGGATTCATGCCCGACCCCCACCCGATCACCCTGGAGGCCGGCGGTCCGCAACGCGCGTCCGACCTGATCAGCAGCGCCCGCGAGGTCGGCGGCGCGCGGATGGGCGAGGCCGGGGATCAGCGCTGCCGCGGACATGTCAGCGAGGAACCGGGCGTGCGCCTTGACTACACAAGCGGCAGCCTGCCCCTGATCGTCACCAACGCCGCAGATTTCGACACCACGCTGGTCATGCGCGCGCCGGACGGGACCTGGTATTGCGATGATGACAGTGGCGACGGCCTGGACGCCCAGCTGATGCTGGAGAGCCCGGAATCGGGCGTCTATCAGATCTGGCCTGGCGCCTACAGCCGCATGAATACCGGGCGTGAAACCACGCTGCTGATCAGCGAGCTGACAGCCAACAGGACCGGTTACGGTGAGGCCGCGCGATCCCGCGATGAGTCCGCCAACGGGCAGGCTGCCGGCGGCGCAGCGCCCCAGGACACCCTGGAATTGTCCGGCGGGTTCCTGCCCGATCCGGCCGTGGTGACGGTCTTTGCCGGCGGCAGCGCGCGCCCTGGCGACATCATGGGCGGCGCACAGCCCGGAGAGGCCGGCGATCAGCGCTGCCACGGCCATCTGGACCGCGCTCCGGACCTGCGCCTGACCTTCGAAGCCGGGCGGCTGCCCCTGACCGTGACCGCCAGCTCCGTCGCCGACACCACGCTGATCATGCGCGCGCCGGACGGGACCTGGTATTGCGACGATGACAGCGGCGACGGCCTGGACGCGCAGCTGGAGCTGGAGAGCCCGGAATCAGGCGAATACGACATCTGGGTAGGAACCTTCAGCCGCGCGCGGGCGGGCGAAGACGCGTTTTTGTCGATCAGCGAGATTGGCCGGTTTGAGGACGCCGGCTCCGGCGTCCGGGATAGCGGCGACGACGATGATGATGATTTCTGGGGGAACTTCTTCGATGCCTGGGGTGATCGCGAAGGCACGGACAGCGACGGCGAAGCCTTCGTTCTGGACTCCGGCCTGCCCGCCCATGGCGGCGTGATCCGCGCCAGCCTGACCAGCCTGGTGAGCCACCAGCAGAGCGTGAGCACCACCATCCGCAATGATCACCGCCTGAGGGCCCAGCTGGAGGACGTCTCGCTGGGTGAGGCCGGCGATCAGCGTTGCCGCGGTCACGTCGGCGCCGCCCCGGCCGCGCAGGTCCACATTTCCGGCCGGCCCGGCGATGCGGACATCGTCATCTTCACCGCCGAAGCCGCCTTCGACACCACCATGGCGATCATGGCGCCCGACGGGACCTGGTATTGCGACGATGACAGCGGGCGCGGCGCGCTGGCCCGGCTTGAACTCAACGACCCCCTCACCGGCGCCTACGCGGTCTGGGTCGGCGCCTATACCAGCGCGAATGAAGGGCGCGAGGCCCATTTGCGCGTCGCCGCGCACTAGCGCGTCCGCGCCCTTGCGCTGCCCCCGAACCCTGCTGGCGTTCACTTTGGCGCCTTGAGGCGTTAAGGTTGCCTGGCGCCTGACACGGGCGACGGCCCCCGCGTCCCAGACGCGCTGACAGACAGGAGACCGTGATGATCAGACTGACCGCAGCCGGATTCGCGACCGCCGCCATCGCTGCGGCGGGCCTCGCCGCCACCGGCGCCGGCGCGCCGGCGCCCGCCCAGACACTCAGCCAGGGTGATTTCGAGCTTTGCGCGATCTACCGCCATGACGGCAGCTTCGCAGGCTATGATACAGCGTGCCTGGAAGCCCAGCGCGCCGCCATCCGCGCCTACAGGGACAGTCGCGGTTCGCGATACGCGCCCCCGCCGCGCCGGTCCTATGGCTATGACGGCTATGGCGCAGCCAGCCACGCGCCCGCCCCCATGCTCTGCCCCAGCTGGGCCAATCAGGGCCATGGCTATCCCAGCACCCTGCCGTCGGGCCCGAACGCCCGCATCCAGTACGGCACATTCACCTCATCAGTGAACGGCCGCCCCTGCATCGCCAACCCGGTATTTTACACCCGTCAGTGGTAGGGGCGTGGCGGGCGCATTGATGACCCCGCGCGCCGGATCCGCCACCCCGCGTCACCACCGCATGTCACCACCGGATGTCACCACGTTGCATCACCACCGTGCTTGCGTCACCAGCGTGGGTCACCACCGTGCGCGCAGCGCAACGCCCGCATAATGCTCTTCTTCCTTCCATTCGCGCACGCCCGCGCGATAGCGGCGCTGCTCGCGCACATAGCCCAGCGTGGCGTAGACGTCTGAGCCCAGCTCCACGCCCACGCCGAAATGGGCGTCGCCCACGCTGGCCTCTACGCCTGCGGGCGGCAGCGGGTAGCGGAGCGGGCCGCCAGGCGCGATCATATAGCTTTCACGGCCCGCCCCGCCGACCAGAAACACCGGCGGCAGATCGGTCAGTTCGCGCGAGGTGGCGGTGAGTTGCACGCCAAACGCCGAGCCGGACCATCCAGAGTCTGGGGACGTGGCGGAGCCTGAGGACGCGGCGGCCGGACGGGCGCGCACGGTCAATTCGGGCGTCAGGGCCAGCGCGCCCGCCTCGGCCTCCTCGCCGTGCCGGGTGATGTCGGGCGCCGCAGCCAGGCGCAGGGCGGGCCCCTGCCCGGCCAGCGCGGCGGCCACTGCCGCGCGGCTGCCGGCAGAGGCGTCAGTGCGGGCGAACTCAGCCGGATCAAACGCCGGCGTGGGCCGGTCGCGCGGCACGGGGCTGTCGGCGCTGCGCCCGCTCTGGAGGCTCTGCGTCGAGGCGTCTGTCACGAAGGTGGCGAACAGCGCGCCGCCGGCCACCAGGGCGGCCAGGGTGAGCTCCGTGGCGCGGCGCTGCGTCAGCCGGGCGGGCTGCTGCACCGCTCGGGGCGTGTGATCGCCAGCCTGAACCCTGTTGTCTGGCATCCGGGTCCCCACCCCAATCGGCCACCATGACGGGCTGTCCTCCCGCCACAGGGCTGCGTTAACAATCACTAATATAGTCGAGGCGCGCGCGTGCGGGCAAGCGCCGAGTGGCCGCCCCTGAAGCAGGACTGAAACAGCCCGGAAGGCAGCCCGGCGCACAGCGGAGATGTTGACGGCGCCGCCCGGGCGTCATACACAGCGCGTCCCTTGAACGCGGCCCGGCCGCGGACACAGGTTTGACGCGGGGTGGAGCAGCCCGGTAGCTCGTCAGGCTCATAACCTGAAGGTCGTAGGTTCAAATCCTACCCCCGCACCCAAATCTCTTTATAATTACAGAAACTTATGTCGTCTCCTCGGGCGGCGGCCATGCTGCGCCGGTTTCACCTCAGCAATACCTCAACAAAACGGGTGTTCGCGGTACGGCCGCCGCGTTTCGCAGGCGGTCATGCGGCGATTATGTACTGCATCTCCACCACGCGGCTGCCCAGCGTGCGGGTGGTGATGTTATTGAGGGCGATGAGGTGATGGCGCCCGTGCCCCAGGACGCCATACAGGCCGACCAGCACGCCACGCTGACCTTGCGTGTGCGCCGGGGCGAGGCCGGGCATGACATCACCTTCCTGCCGCGCGGCGCGGCAGCGCCCGCCTGGCTGTGGCGGCGCAGTGGAGACGCGGCGGGTGATCTGGAATGAATGGCAAGGCGCTCTGCCGGCATGAGTTCACGCATGCCTGACGCCAGGTGCGCGCCCGCGCACCTGCTGTTGTCTCATTCTCCCTTCGACGCAAAGGCTGAACGCTTAGAGGCGCCCTCCCCCCTGTCGCTGCGATTGCGAATCACCTTTCCACAGGTGTGAGCGGCACGCATCTTGTGCCCCGTGCTCCAGCCGATACTGTATCTCGTGGCCGACCCCAACATATGGGGGTCTCGCGAGAGCGAAGGCCTAGGGGTGGCGTCTCATGCCGGGGCGCGCACCGGGGAATTCATAGCGTAACAGGCGAGGAGCGCACCGCCATGGCTTGGACTGAAGAACGGGTCGAAACCCTGAAAAAACTGTGGGCTGACGGGCTTAGCGCCAGTCAGATCGCCAAGCAGCTGGGCGGGGTCACGCGCAATGCCGTGATTGGCAAGGTGCACCGTCTGGGCCTCTCGGGCCGTGCGGCGCCCACCCCTCCCGGCCGCCGCCCGGTGACGCGCCCCGCCCCCGCCCCTGCGCCGCGCCCCGCCGCCGCCGCAGCGCCCGCCCCCCGTGGCGTGGCTGACGCCGCCCCCCCCCCGGCCCCCGCGCCCGCCCCGGGG
>JAIUMW010000252.1 GCA_022565365.1 Oceanicaulis sp. | reverse complement strand
GTATTGCTCTACCATCTTATCGGGGTCTACAAGGTTTTCTATGGTGCGGTAACCTGTCGGAATGACCCACAACGAAGGATTCTGAACGCCTGTCAGTTGATTGATGGCTGTGAGGGCATCCGTTGTGCCATCGGTGTACAACACATCTGCATAAACGCGGAAACCAATATTGCTATTGGTGTGCAAATAGGTAAGGTAGCTTTGTTGTAGGGTGGTGGTTTTTTTGTTTTGCCAATGCGTAAGCAGTGTATTACCGGAAGAAATACGCGCATTGAAATTTTCGACCAGGAAACCCAGTTTTGAACTTGCACCCTTAAGGAAATAGAATGTATTGCTAACATTCATTTTGCGCACAAGCGTAGGTGAGCCATATGCCTCACCATACCGGTAGTAGAATTTGCCCAGGGCATTGCTCTTATTAGAAAGGCCTAAGGAACCGAAACTTGGAAGTGGTATCTCCAAGAAATCCCGATTTAGAATTTCCGATAAATCAAACAGGCTTGAGAGATTATAATGCCGATGCCAAAGGGAAAACATGGAAAATGCATTGAGTGGCGCTTTGGCAACATACAGCTGAAGCAATGTGTTGAAGTTGGG
The DNA here is from genome assembly GCA_022565365.1 of Oceanicaulis sp. Lineage (GTDB taxonomy): Bacteria > Pseudomonadota > Alphaproteobacteria > Caulobacterales > Maricaulaceae > Oceanicaulis. Next base: position 4,114 of record JAIUMW010000252.1, on the reverse strand, counting down.
GCGTTCTTGCTGATCTACACCAATGGTTTTTGGAATGGCATTAATAATGAGATTGCCAATGTTGCTCCAATAGGTGATGTTGAAACGCGCTCCTTTTTGCCGAGCACGGAGTAAAAAGTGATAATCGCTACCGGGAGAGGGGATAGGCACAATTTCAAAATCACGGTTGATGTAGAAATTATCTTGAAGCCCAGGAATAACAAACGTAGTGGCAAAGGTAAAGGCATCCATTACAACAGTAGGCAGACCAATTTCAAAACCATCGTCAATTGGGTTGGCCATGAAGAAAAAAGGGATTTCATGATCGCCCCATGAAAAGCGCATTTGCTGGCCAGCTGCCGGAGTGCCTTTTATTTGCACTTCGAATTCTGCAACTTGGCCAACATTGCTGTATAGATTGTTGGTGGTGAACGATACCTCCATGGGGTTGCCAGAAAGGCTGAAAGGCTCTGCATTTTGAACTAAGGCTAAACTAATCTTACAACGCGATTATTTTTGATTTGCTCTAATTTTTCTAAACGTGCGCGCATTTGCCGCACTTCACTTTCACCATAATGGGCTTGAATACCATCGTCTAAGCGCTTATTTAGCTTGTCAATAGAATCCGCCAAATAAATAAATACCGGGTCCGTTTTGGGCGCATCTGGGGTGGCAGGGGTAGCGGGTTTTGGGTAGTGGCCCGTTTCGTAGCCGCGCATTCTGCTGGCGCTTTGGTAGATGGTTTCTATTACCTCTGGGTAGTTCATCTCCAAATGCTTGGTGGTGGCCGGGTCTATGATGATTTCGGGCTTTTCGCCCACCAAAATCATAGGATCTGTGATTTTCCCGGTGGCAGCATCTTGCATCATGCCCGCGTTCCATTTGCGGTTTTTCTGGTCCAGTACAGGATAGCGGCCATCTTCATAGCCTCGTATTTTTTGGGCTTCAGCAATGGCTGCGCCTGATTGCACAAGCCCTGTAGCACCAACGATTACACTGCTGACCTTGGCCAAGGGTAGAGGTAAATCTGAGTATTGGCGCATAATGGCCAATGCAGTTGTGCTTATAATGCTTGAGACTTTCATCAATGCTTCAGCATAAGCATAATCTCTAGCGATTTGTAATCGCTGCGCCTCTTCTTGTTCCTTTCGTTTTGTGAATTCCTCTTCACTTTCATTTTGCCTGCGCTCTACAACTTCTATTCGGTCAAGCTCCATATCTTTTAGACTGGTAACCATTCCTAACAATGCGGCAGAGGATTGAGCAGCAACGCTCAAACGCTGCATCATGCGTTGGTTTTCTAGATTGAAAAGACGTTGGCGCTCCTGATCTACCGCGTTTTCATATTCCAAATCAAGTAGCTTTTTTGCACGCAAAAATTCTTCGTGGGTCAGTAGCTCTTTTTCAAGAGCGCTTTGCAACTCCAAGAGGTCAATATCGTAATTTCTGGAGAAGGTTTCATCGGAAACAATTCTACGCAATCGATCCCGATATTCCATCTGAAGCGCTTCACGGGCTTGCAGAAATTCCTCCTCAGAAATTAATTTCTTATTCAAGGCCGCTTCTAATTCAGCGAGCTCAAATTGATATTGTTGGTCACTGGTTCTGGTGCCCGTTCTACGCAATAACCGGTCTTTTTCTCTACGCTCGGTTTCTTCCATTTGATGCACTCGATCTAAATGCGCCTGGTGCAAATGCTCTAGTGCCTCCAAATAGGATTCACGATCTAGAATTTTACTTTGATGCAATTCGTCTGCATATTCTTTTTCGCGCTTATAGCGGTCCTCTAAAGATTCCTGGCGAATCTTGTTCATGTAATCCTCCGCAGCTTTTACTCGCGCTGCTTCTTGTTCCGTGCGCTTTGCCGCAATTTCATTGTCCATCAGCTCCGTGAGTGCAGCGGTTTCTTTTGCGAAACCTTTAGCAGCCTCCAAAAGGGTTTTGTATTTGTCGCGAATGAGTTGTATTTCGCGCTCGTTGGCTTCCATGAGCTTGAGTTCTGCTTCCCGGTTTAGCTCGTCAATTTTGGCTTGTAGTTCTTTCAGGGCCTTGAGTTGCTCAGGAGACATTCCACCTGATGAACCTGAACCTTCTCCTTTTTCGGGGTCTTCTCGGAAAATGTTGTAGAGCGAGCTTCTTATACTGTTGAATTTTTTCACATATTCATCTTCCAGCCTGTCAAGTTCAACCAATGCTTGATTGTTGATTGCCTCTAGACCAATAAGCTGCGCCTTTAGGAATTCTGCTTGCTGTGGTGAAACATCCTTTCCATCTAATTCCTGATTTAATTTTTTCCGCTTTTCTTGTGTTTCATAGAGATTTTCTTCTAGTTTGATTCTGTCCTTTACAAACTGGGTCATTTTCTCTTCGAATGTATTCACAATGGCCAATTCCTTCAATCTCATTATACGATGATCCAATAACTGGTTGGCCGTTTCTTGGAGTTTAATAATGTCGTAAATGGTCCCTTTTTCGTTTTCTAATTCAGGAAGGTATTCTGCATATTCCTGTCTAAGTTTACGCAAATAGCCCAGTCTTACTTCATCAGATGTTTTCAATTGCTTGAGCATGTTCAATCGCCCATTTATGGCCGCTTTCACTTCCATTTGGGATTGAACTTCCTCATTTGCCTCGGCATTAAACTCAGCCTGTGCAGCGGTTGCTTTCTCTGCTGAACTTTTAAATAGTAAATATGCTGCGGCTGCACTAGCAGCCAACGTTGTCAACATTACAAAAGGATTGGCAAGTGCTGTGGTGTTAAAAACACGCATAGCAGCAGTGGCACGTGCTGTATTTCCGGTAAGTGTGGCGTATGATGCAGCCAATAGCAACTTTGCTTTCTTGAGTAACCCTGTTGTGAGTAAATTGGCTTTTTGGGCAATTGTATTTAATTTGGTTGATATAATTGCTCTATTTTGCCAAATTGCTTACAACTTCAATGCTGCTATGTAGCTCAATGTAGCGGTAACAAGCAAAACAACAACTTGCGTAACAAACTTAATCCTATTTCTGTACTTCTCAAAGGTGCCATCGGCATCTTCTGTTACACCAAGAAGGCCAGCGGTGAGCATTATCATATCCTTAGTCCACCTTGTAAGGGCATTGTCAGCAATAAAACCAAGAATGCGCTTTTGCAATTTCTCTACAGTGGCGGCAAAGTTTTCATTTTTGATATTATACTCATCTTGCAATGATGTGTTTTCCCTTAGGGCTTGGTTAGCCAACATTTGGCGCTGACGAATCTTATCAACATTGGCCGCCAAAGTAGCCAATACGCCTGTTGCTCGCTGGCCGTCTATCCCTAAACCGTCAATATTTTCGACAAACTCAGCCAAGCCACCATCTGTTGCATTTATGTTTTCGAAGAATACCAAAAGCGCCTCATTGACATCGTTATCTAGCAATTTACTAAACTTACCAAGATCCATATTTGCTGCCTTAGCAAAATCGCCAGTTTTCTTAAATAGCTTGGTGACTAGGTTTGACATTACAGTTCCAGAAACTTCAGCTGTCTGACCGGCTTCATCAAGCGCAGCCGCAAAACCGATAGTGTCTTGTGCACTAATTTTAGCTTGTGCAGAAATACCAACCATTCGTTTCAAATAATCTACTAGGAAAGGAGCGGTATTACTGCCTGCCATACCAACTTCGTTAATGGCTGAGCCAATCATTTGCATGGCCTCTGGAACTGAAGCTCCAATGTCAGCACCAACCTGGTATTGCTCGGCCAATTTACCCATAGTCCGGATGGTTTCCTCCACATTGCCACGGAAATCAGGGCCTAGTGCTACTGAAATTTTATTGGCAGCATCGACAAATTCATACAGCTCCTCAACATTGTCATATCCCAATCGGCCACCTTCCTCAGCAAAGGAGAGTAAATCCATTCTACTGGTCCTGGTGCCTAATTTACTGAGTAGGCCATCTAACTGCTCTACCTCATACGCGGTTAGGCTCGTTGTTTTTCTAACGTCCGCTAGTTTATCATCAAGCTCCTTGGAATAATCTATGGTTGATTTAAGGCTAAGCACTAATCCAGTAACAGCAGCTGTTGTAGAAGCAACCATAGTAGTGTACTTGTTGAAACCATCTGCCAAACTAGTCAAGGCGCCTCTAGAGGCTCTGGATTGCCCTC
>JAIUMW010000251.1 GCA_022565365.1 Oceanicaulis sp. | reverse complement strand
TCGATCTGTCCTTCGGGACCGCGGGACTCGATTTCAATCAGGACCCGGCCCAGACCATCGCCGAGGCCCTGGCCCAGCCAGACCGGCTGGACGATGCGCTGCTGGACCGGCTGCTGGTCAAATGCACAGAGCGCCTGTCGCTGTTCTCGGCGCCTGCGACGCTGGAAAGCGACTGGGACTTTGACGCTGACAGCTTCGATCTGGTGCTGGAAAAAGTGCGCCGCCAGGCGCCGTTCATCGCGCTGGACGTGCCCCACGCCTGGAGCCCCTGGGTGCGCCGGACGATCCTGTCGGCTGATCAGGTGATCGTCACTGTGACTCCGGATCTCGCCTGTCTGCGCAACGCCAAGAATCTGTTTGATCTGGTGCGTCAGGCCCGGCCCAATGACGAGCCGCCCAAAGTGGTGGTCAACATGGCCGGCTGCCCGAAAAAGCCGGACATACCGCTGAAAGATTTCGCCGATGCGCTGGGCGCGGCGCCTTTGCTGGTGCTGCCGTTTGATCCGGCCCTGTTCGGCAAGGCAGCCAATAACGGCCAGATGATCGGCGAGGTCGATCCCAAATCCCGGCCCGCCGAGGGCTTTGCTCATCTGGCCAGCACGCTGGCCGGGCGCGCCGCGCCGCCGGTCAAGCGCAAATCCCTGTTCGGCTCCCTGTTCTCGAAAGGCTGAAGGCAGAATCCATGTTCGGCAAACGCCCGCCCGGCTCCCCTGATGGTTCGCGCAGTTTTGGCGCGGCGCCGTCCGGTGCGCCTGCCTCTGCGAGCGTGGCCGTGCGTGAGCGGCCCAAGCCCGCCGCGCCCAAGCCCGCTGCCCCTGCTTCTGCGCCCGCGCCGCGCCCGGCTGGCGAGGCCAAGCCCGGACATGCCCGCCGCAAGGCGACCGAGCCCGAACGCGTCGGGGCCGAACGCTCGGCCGAGTATTATGCGGTCAAGACAACGATCTTCAACGCGCTGATCGACACCATTGATCTGGGCCAGCTCTCGCGTCTGGACAACGAAACCGCCGCGGCCGAGATCCGCGACATCGTCACCGAGATCATCTCGATCAAGAACGTGGCGATGTCCATCGCCGAGCAGGAACAGCTGCTTCAGGACATCTGCAATGATGTGCTCGGCTACGGCCCGCTGGAGCCGCTGCTGGCGCGCGACGACATCGCCGACATCATGGTCAATGGCGCGGGCCATGTGTTCATCGAGGTCAATGGCCGGGTCAAAAAGACCAATATCCGGTTCCGCGATAACGGTCAGCTGATGAATATCTGCCAGCGCATCGTGTCCCAGGTGGGCCGGCGCGTGGATGAAAGCTCGCCGATCTGTGACGCGCGCCTGGCTGATGGCAGCCGGGTCAACGTCATCGCGCCGCCGCTGGCGCTGGACGGGCCGACCCTGACCATCCGCAAATTCAAGAAGGACAAGCTGAAGCTCTCCAACCTGGTGGATTTCGGCTCCATCTCGCCTGAAGGCGCGCGCATTCTCGAGATCATCGGGGCGGGCCGGGCCAATGTGCTGATCTCCGGCGGCACCGGCTCGGGCAAGACGACGCTGCTCAACTGCCTGACCGGCTTCATCGGCGAGGACGAGCGCATCATCACGTGTGAAGACGCCGCCGAACTTCAGCTGCAGCAGCCCCACGTGGTGCGCCTTGAGACCCGTCCGCCGAACCTGGAAGGGTCGGGCCAGGTGACCATGCGCGATCTGGTCAAGAACTGCCTGCGCATGCGCCCAGAGCGCATCATCGTGGGCGAGGTGCGCGGGCCTGAAGCGTTTGATCTGTTGCAGGCCATGAATACCGGCCATGACGGCTCCATGGGCACGCTGCACGCCAACAGCCCGCGCGAGGGCCTGTCGCGTCTGGAATCCATGATCACCATGGGCGGCTACAACCTGCCCACCAAGACCATCCGGGAGATGATCTCGGGCTCCATCGACGTGGTGATCCAGGCCGCGCGCTTGCGCGACGGCACGCGCAAGATCACCCACATCACCGAAGTGCTGGGCATGGAAGGTGATGTGGTCATCACCCAGGACCTGTTCCTGTACGAAATCACCGGCGAGGACGCGGACGGCAATATCCTTGGCCGCCACGTCTCCACCGGCATCGCGCGTCCCAAATTCTGGGACCGCGCGCGCTATTTCGGTCTGGATCAGGCGCTCGCCGAGGCGCTCGACGCGTCGGAGGCCTGACGCCATGGGCGGAGATCTGGTTTTCATCCTCGCCGCGGTCTGCGCTTTCGTCGCGGTCGCGGCGGCGGGGTTCGCCCTGGCGCCGGGCGATAGCGGCCGGGCGCGCAAATCGCGCGTGGCCGTGGCCGCGGGCGGTCCGGTCCAGCGCGGCCAGCGCAAGGTCGCCGCGCTCGACAGCGCCGCCCAGAAGCGCCGCCAGATCCAGGAAACACTGAAAGATCTTGAAGCGCGCCAGAAGGCCGAGCGCAAGAAATCCATGACCCTGAAAGGGCGCCTGGAACAGGCGGGCCTCAAAGCCACGCCGCTGCATTTCTGGATGGCGTCGGGCGGGCTGGCGGTGGTCGCCTTTGGCGGGGTCATGGTCGCCGGACTTCATCCCGCCATCGCTGTGGCGGCGGCCATCGTGGCGGGGCTGGGGTTGCCGCGCTGGGTGCTGGGCGTGATGCGCAAGCGCCGCCAGGCCAAATTCACCTCCCACTTCGCCGATGCGCTGGACATCATCGTGCGCGGCATCAAGTCCGGCCTGCCGCTGAGCGAGTGCCTGAAAGTGATCGCGCGCGAATCCGAGGCGCCGGTGCGCCAGGAGTTCGAGCTTCTGGTGGAAGGCCTGTCGGTGGGCGTTGATCTGGACGAGGGCCTGCGCCGGATGACCGCGCGCATGCCTCTGTCGGAACTGTCCTTCTTCATGATTGTGCTGGTGATCCAGCAAAAGACCGGCGGTAATCTGTCCGAGGCGCTGAACAATCTCTCGGGCGTGCTGCGCGCGCGCAAGATGATGCGCGAGAAGGTCCAGGCCCTGTCATCGGAAGCCAAGGCGTCGGCCTTCATCATCGGCTCCCTGCCGCCGGGCGTGGCGATCATGGTCTCGATCATGTCGCCTGCCTACATGGACCCGCTGTTCAACACTCCGATCGGCCAGCTCATGCTGATGGGCGGGGCGCTCTGGATGGGCATCGGCATCGTGGTCATGCGCGGCATGATCAATTTCAAAATGTAGGCGGAGGCCGTCATGACCGCATTCGCCACCTGGATCACGCAGCCGGAGAATTTCTTCGCGGCGCTGGCGGCCATTCTGGTGTTCGCCACGGCGGTGACCCTGTCAGGCTCGTCCTTGCGCAATGACAATCTGTCCAAGCGCATGAAGCAGGTCGCCAACCGGCGCGAGGAGCTGCGGCGCAAGTCGCGCGAGGCGCTGGAGCGCGAGAAGTCCGGCGGTCTTCGCGGCAACGACACGCGCAGCCCCTTCCGCAAGGTGGTGGAAGGGCTGAACCTGCAAAAATTGCTGGAAGATCCCAACCTGAAGACCAAGCTGATTCAGGCCGGCATGCGCGGTCAGGGGCCGATCTTCGCCTTCTATTTCGCCCGCTTCGTCGCGCCCTTCCTGTTGTTCGCCGCCGTGGCGCTGTATTTGTGGACGATCAATGATTTCGGGCTGGCGGGCATGCAGCGCCTGACGGCGGCGATGGCCGCGGCGGTGCTGGGCTATTACGCACCCGCGCTTTACCTGTCCAATGTCGGCGCCAAGCGGCGCGAGTCGATCATGCAGGCCTTCCCTGATGCGCTGGACCTTCTGCTGATCTGCGTGGAAGCGGGCATGTCGATCGAGGCGGCGTTCCAGAAAGTCGCCTCGGAAATCGGCTCCAGCTCCATCGAGCTGGCCGAGGAATTGTCCCAGACCACCGCTGAGCTCGCCTATCTGCAGGAACGGCGCATGGCCTATGAAAACCTTGCCGCGCGCACCGGTCATCCCGGCGTCAAGTCCGTGGCCACGGCGCTGATCCAGGCTGAGCGTTACGGCACGCCGTTGGGCCAGGCGTTGCGCGTCATGGCCAAGGAAAACCGCGATATGCGCATGAGTTCGGCGGAGAAGCAGGCGGCTGCTCTGCCCGCCAAACTCACCGTCCCGATGATCGTGTTTTTCCTGCCGGTGCTGTTCCTGGTCATCATGGGGCCGGCGGCGCTCAACCACCAGAATCTCTAGCCCTCAAAGGCCGCAACCGCCTGCAAAACCGTTTTTGCATCGGCCGGTTTGGCTTTAGGGTGCGCCGCTCAGTCACTGATCGGAAGGGATCTGCTGCATGTTCGGCGGAGACAAGGCGGCCCATCGCCGCCGGGACGAAATGCGCCAGGCCAACGAGGCCGCCAATCATGCGCTTGAGGCGCTGGCGGCTGGCGACCTGGTGCGCGCCCGGCGCGAGCTGGACATGGTCCCCAAGAAAATCACCTTCGCTGATGGCGGCTGGAAGCCCCTGCTCGCCGCCGCGGTGCTGGACGTGATGTCCGGCAAGCGGCGCGCCGGTGTCGACAAGCTGATCGCGGCCTGCGACGGCCTGGATGAAACCAGCCTGTCACGTGACGACAAGGGCTATCTGCGCCTCTATGCACTCTATCGCGCCATCTACGCCAGCAAGGACGGGCGGGCGCCGCGCGAGCTGCGCGAGCGGGTGGAGGACTTCCGCTTTGACCACACGCTGGTCAGCGGCGAGCTGAAATTGCGCTTCCCGCTGAAGAAGGTGGAGGAGCCGGTCTCCGCCCCGCCGCCCATGGCCCCGCCGCCCGCGGCGG
>JAIUMW010000250.1 GCA_022565365.1 Oceanicaulis sp. | reverse complement strand
TCATTGGACAGATTGATCCAGGTCTGCGCCTCCTCGCGCAGCACCAGATCGCTTGCGCCGGTGGCGGGATCGGCGCCCAGCACGTCGAGCACGGTCTGCGGCCGGTTCTGGCGCTGCACATAGAGCCGGTCGCCCGCCTCGCTCCAGCTCACGCGCGCCAGATAGATGTCGGTGTCCTCGCCCAGATCGATCTGCACCCGCTCGCCGGAGGCCAGATCGATCACCCACAGCTCGATCAGCGCATTGGGCGTGCCCGCGCGCGGATAGCGCTGATCGGTGACGGTCACGCCCTCGGCCGTGATGCCGAACCGGGGCACGATCTCCACCGGCGTCTCGTCGATGCGGGTGACGGCGACGCGCGTCCCGTCGGGAGACCACCAGTAGCCGGTATAGCGGCGCATCTCTTCCTGGGCGACGAACTCGGCGACGCCCCAGCTCACCGCGCCCTCGCCCTCCTCGGTCAGGGCGCGCTCGCGCCCGGTCTCCAGATCATGGACCCAGAGATTCTGGTCGCGGATGAAGGAGACATGGCGCCCGTCCGGGCTGACGCGGGCATCGGTCTCGAACTCGGGGCTCTCGGTCAGGCGCCGGGCCTCGCCGCTCTCCACGTCGACATAGAACAAATCGCCATCCAGCGGGACCAGAATGGCGCGACCTTCGGCGTCCCAGTGATAGGCCACCACGCCGCTCTGCGAGATGCGCGCGCGTTCACGGTACTGGATCTCCGCTTCGGAGAGCTCGCCTTCTTCAGGGACCAGGGCGCGCGCATCCACCAGCCGGTAGGTGCGCCCGTCGGCCACATCCATGGCCCACAAATCCAGCACCGTGCGGTCATCGTCGCGCGCCCGCTGAAAGGTGATCCGGTCGCCATCGGGCGAAAAGCGCAAACCTTGCGGCGACGGCCCGGTGAGACTGGGCGAGCCGAACACGCGCTCAATGGTCAGCGCCTCGCCGCGTTCGCGCGCCGGGTCGCGGTCCAGTCTCAGGTCCAGGCCTGAGCGGTTGTCCTGTGATGCGGAGTCCGGTCCGAGACTGGGCGCGGGCGCGCCGCAGGCGGCCAGGACAGCGGTGGAGACAAAAGCGGTGACCAACACAGAACGCATGGGGCGGGCTCCAGGCACTTTCATCGATCAGGAGAGGCGGCAGACTGGCGGCTATCGCGCCGCCCGGACAGACAAAGGCCGGGCGCGCCTCGCACGCCCGGCCTCGTCCGTCAGTCGTTCAGCCCCAGCAATTCGGGCAGGGGCAGGTCGGCGGGGGGCGGTTCGCCGCCCGGTCCTTTGAGATAATGCGTCATCCAGCGCATGACCCGCAGCCCATAATCATACTGCGCCGCCGCGCGGGCATTGCCGTGACCCTCGCCAGGATAGGTGACCAGGCGCACCGGCGCCTCACCCGCCATGCGCAGGAAGCGGTAGAGGATGTAGGACTGGGTCGTATCCACCCGCAAATCCGCCTCGCCATGGAGGATCAGCGTGGGCGTGCGCGAGCCCTGCGCATGGCGGATCGGGCTTTTCTCGATCCACATCTCCCAGTTCTCCCACGGGTATTCCATGAAATGGACATCGACCATTTCAACCGGAATCTCGGTGGTGCCAAAAAAGGACATGAGGTCGGTCAGCGCCACGAACGGCGCCGCCGCCGCAAAGTGCTCGGTCGCAATCGTCGCGCCCCAGGCCGAGGCGAACCCGCCATAAGAGCCGCCGGTGACGCCGACGCGGTCAGGATTGATGATGCCCTGTTCGGCCAGCGGCGCGATGGCGTCGACAATGTCCCAGAACTCGTCGCCCGGCGGGTCGAGATGGTCGAGCTTCATGAAGCGCTCGCCCCGGCCCGTGGAGCCACGATAATTGGGATAGAGGATCGCAAACCCCTCGCCAGCCGCGATATGGCCGAAGCGCGAATAATTGTTGAGCCAGCCATCGCTGTCGTGGGCTTCCGGCCCGCCATGGACCGTCATGATCAACGGCCAGCCGCCGCGCGGCGCACGGCCCTGCGGGGTGATCAGCACGCCCTCGACGCGCTCGCCGTCGCGCGCGTCCCATTCGACCGTGCGCTGATCGCCCCAGGCGATATTGGCGAGCTGCGGGTTGTGGTCGGTCCAGCGAGCGAACGCCTCGCCAGGCCGGGCGACAAACACCTCGCGCGGATGGGTGGGGGCGTCCACCACAGCCGCGATGGCGCCCGAGTCACGATGCAGATCGATGGCGCGCAAGATCCCGCCCTCGAACGGGGTGCGGGCGCGCTCCTCGCCGTCCACGCCGTACTGGACCAGCGCGCTGGTCGTGCCGGTGTGGGCGAGGGTCAGAACGGTGGAATCGTCCATCCAGGCAAAGCCGTAAAGATGCTGCTCGGCCCAGCGGTCGATATAGCCCATCTCGCCGGTGCGCACGTCGGCGATGTGAAGCGTGCCGCCGGTAGCGTCAGCCCTGTCAGCGCCCGCCAGGAACGCCAGGCGCGTATTGTCCGGCGAAAACTCTGCCCGTCCCAGCTTGCTCTGGGTCGCGGCGAACGAAACGACGGCGCCCGTGCGCGCATTCACGACATGCCAGCGCCGGCTCATGAGATTGTCGTCTACCAGCGCCGTGGGGGCCAGATCGACCGCCAGCAGAGACCCGTCCGGGCTCACCACCACTTGCGTGGCGTGGCCGGGCAGATCGAACCTGGTGGCCGCCGCATCGCGGTCATTGAGGTCCGCGCGCCAGACATGAGAGAAGACCTGCTGCTCCTCAAACACATTGGCGCGGAAACCCCGGTCGCCGAGACGGGCGCGCATGGGATCGGGCCGGTCCTGGGCCACGAAGAACAGCGTGCGGCCGTCCGGCGCAAGTGAATAGCTGCGGATCGCCTGATGGTGGGAGAAGATGCGCTGCGCCTCGCCGCCGGCAATATCGATACGATAGAGCGCCGTGGCGCTGTCGCCGGAGCGATTGGCCAGGAAGGTCACGCCCTGGCCGTCCGGCGTCCAGGCGATGGCGCTGATCCGGCCCTCGCCCGCCACATAGGCGCGGCTCACATCCGGTCCGGTCGCGATATGCAGTTCGATATGGGGCACGCCGTCTGACGCGCCGCCGGGCACATCGCGCGGCACGGTGACGGTGTAGGCCGCGCTTTGACCGTCAGGCGAGATCGCCACGCCGCCCACTTGGCGGATCTGGAACAAATCCTCGAGGGTCAGGGGCGACTGGGCGGCCGCGCCTGCAGACAGCATCGCCGCCGCCAGCAGCGCCAGTGCGCTGCGCAGGATCGGGAGGGTCATGGGGTAAGTCCTTCCGCAAGTTCGGTTATGGCCGCGAACCTAGCGTGACTTGCACCGGTGCGTCGAGCCCGCAGCCCGCCCCGGCGATCACAGGGGCGTCAGCCAGCCGGCATGCGCACCCGCACGCGCACCCGGGCGGACCGGCCCGCCGCGTCCACCGCCGTCAGCTCGTAAAAGCCCGGCCCGTCCGGGGTCCAGACCGGCGATCCGCCTGCGTCGCGCGGCACTGGATGGCCGTCGGCATACCAGGCGAGGCCCCGTTCACCCCGGCCGGACAGGACAAAGCCGCGGCTGGAATCATCGGCCCAGATTTCAGAGCGGTCGGGCGGAAACAATATCTCCGGCGGCGCATCGGCGCGCGCAAACCGGTCCAGCGCTGAAGGCGCAGCGACACTCGGCGTATGGCGGGCGCGGGCGCGCGCCGCAAAGCGCGGATCGATGCGCGCCACAGAATCCAACCTGTCAAACAGGGCGGGCAGCGCCGCTGCGCGTCCCGTCACGCCCGAACGCGGAACGCCGTCCGGGCGCCCGGTCCACACCACAATGGCGTATCCGCCCGCCACGCCCGCCGCCCAGGCGTCGCGATAGCCGTAGGAGGTGCCGGTTTTGTAGGCGATAGCCGGCGCCCCGCTGGCGAGCCGGGCGGGCATCCGCCCCGGCGGGGCGGGCGAGCCTTCCAGGATGGTCAGCACATCGCGCGCGCTGGACGCCGAGACCAGCCGCACCGGCATGGGCGCAGGCTGACCGAGCTGGTCTTCAGTCCAGACCAGCGGCCTGGCGCGGCCCTCATCGCCCAGCGCGGCATACAAGAGCGCCAGATCGCGCGCGCTGAGGCCCAGCCCGCCGAGCCCCACCGCCAGGCCCGCCGCGCCGCTATGGGCGCCGGGCACGTAAGGCGCGCCGCCAGCCTGGGCCAGCGAGGCGGTGAAGCGCGCCGCGCCCACCCGGTCGAGCAGGCGCACGGCCGGCACGTTCAGCGAATGCTGGAGCGCGTCGCTGACCGTCACCTCGCCCCGGAACAATCGGTCGAAATTCTCGGGCTGATAGCTGGCGAAGCGCGCCGGCAGATCGGCGATCCGCGTCGCCGGCGCCGCCGCGCCATCATCAAACGCCATAGCGTAGATCAAAGGCTTCAGCGCCGAGCCCGGCGAGCGGCGCCGGTCGGTCAGATCCATCCAGCCGCCCGCCCGGTCGAGCCCCGCAGAGCCGACAGCGGCGCGCACGGCGCGCGTCTCGATCTCCACGATCAGCGCCGAAGCCTGCACATCCGGTCCCGCTGCGGCGACCAGCGCCTCCATCAGCCGTTCCGCCTCGCCCTGCAGGCGCCAATCCAGCGTCGCGCGCACTTCAGCGGCGCCGCCAGCGCCCGCGCGCACCGTTTCAGCCGCATGCCAGGCGCGGTCGGGGAAGGCATGGCGGCCATCAGGCAGCACCTCATCGGCGGCGTCCAGCGCCCGGGCCTCGCTGATCAGATCCAGCCGCGCCATGCGCTG
>JAIUMW010000249.1 GCA_022565365.1 Oceanicaulis sp. | reverse complement strand
GCCGCCCGATGTTGGCCGCTTCCTGATGAACCAGCTCTCGCTTCTTGCCGCCACCTATCCGGCTATGCTGACCCTGAAGGGAGCAATAGCGCTGGTGGTCGCGCTGTTCGCCGCTTCACGCGGAATAAAGGCTGTCATTACCGGCCTTAACGCCATTGCCGGGCGCTAAGGGCTGCGATCGCTTGTGCGCTACAATATTGTGGCTCTGATGGCCGTCCTGACCGGGATCGGCCTGCTGATCGCCGCCAATCTTACGGTGATTTTCGTTCCGACACTGCTGCATCCTGTACTCGACGCTCTCGGGCTGGACGGGCGGGAGGCGGACGTGCTGATCAATCCCGTGACGCTGTCAGTGGGCGGCATGTTCCTCGTGCTGGCGCTGCTTTACCGCTATGTCATGCAGCGTTCGGGCGAGACCAGCTGGGCGTCCTGCCTGATCGGGGCGGGGACCTCCACATTGCTGTGGCTGACGCTGTCGGCGGGCTTTACCGGCTATGTGGCGGCGTTCGTGAACGCTTCGATCTACGGTTCGCTCGGTGCGGTGATCGTCTTCCTGATCTGGATCTACTGGGCGGCCTATGTGCTGTTCTTTGGCGGGGCCATCGCGGTGGAGACCGACAAGGAGTACTTCCGCAAGAATGGCCTGTAGCCCTCATGGACCCCGCCAGCCAGATCGGTTATCCCCGCGCAGGCTTCAGTGACGGCGCGGTTTGCCGCTTGGCTTTGCCGCGCCCATCACATTATACAACGGGCGTTGAAATTCTGATCCAAGGGAGTTCCCCGGTGGCTGACAAGATCTATCCCGATGCGGCGTCTGCGCTCGATGGCCTGCTGTTTGACGGCATGACGCTGATGGCGGGCGGGTTCGGCCTGTGCGGCATCCCGGAAAACCTGATCACGGCCCTGCGCGATAGCGGCGTGACCGACCTCACGGTTATCTCCAACAATGCCGGGGTGGATGATTTCGGGCTGGGCCTGCTGCTGCACACGCGCCAGATCAAGAAAATGATCTCCTCCTATGTGGGGGAGAACAAGACCTTCGAGAAGCAGTATCTCTCCGGCGAGCTGGAGCTGGAATTCAATCCCCAGGGCACGATGGCCGAGCGCATCCGCGCAGGCGGGGCGGGCATTCCCGGCTTCTACACCAAGACCGGCGTCGGCACGCTGGTGGCCGAGGGCAAGGAACACAAGGACTTCCACGGCGAGACCTATATCATGGAGACCGGGCTCGTCGCCGACGTCTCCCTGGTCAAGGCCTGGAAGGCCGATACCGCAGGCAATCTGATCTATCGCAAGACCGCGCGGAACTTCAATCCGATGATGGCCACGGCCGGCAAGGTGACGGTGGTTGAGGTGGAAGAGATCGTGGAGGCGGGCGAGCTGGATTCCGACGCCATCCACACGCCGGGCATTTTCGTGCAGCGCCTGATCAAGGGCAGCCATGAGAAACGGATCGAGCAGCGCACAGTGCGCGCCTGACGCCGGACCGAGGCATTGCGCGCGCAATTGTCACAATTCGAAGGCGGCAGGCGGCCGGCCTTTGCGCTATCATGATGACGGGGCTGACAACGCTGATGAGGAGTGATGCGCCCATGCGATCCCTGACCCGTCTGGCCGCGCTCGCCGCCGCCGCCGCCATGATGTCCACGCCCGCCGGCGCGTCTGATGTGGATTATCTTGACGTCGATCCCGCCACGCTGAAGGTCGAGGAACGCTGCCTGAACGCGCCCAATGATTTCCGCCGCGAAGCCTGGCTCACCGACGATGTCTATGACCAGCGCTTCCACTGGGTGGAGGTGTCCGGCCAGGCGCGCAGCGTGCTGATCGAATTTGAACAATCGTGCCGCATGCTCGACGTGGGCCGCCGCGTCCTGCCCGCCAGCGCCGCTTTGTGCGCCCCGCGCACCGTGCGCTCCGGCACGCGCCAGTGCCGCACGGAAAACCTTTATATCGTCCCGAACGAGCAGGCCGCGCGCGATCTGGCGCTGCGCATCCAGCTCGACCGGGCCCGCGCCGAAGGGCGCGATCTGCCGGACGATAACCGCGAGGCGGCCAACCTGCTGCGCGGGGCGTCGCAGTAACGCGCGGCCAACACTGTAAGTTTCACCCGAGCGGCCCATTGGCCGCACGTCCGCTTAAGGAGATGACCATGGCCTGGACCCGCGACGAGCTTGCCGAACGCGCCGCCAGGGAGCTGCAGGACGGCTTCTATGTGAATCTGGGCATCGGCATCCCGACGCTGGTGGCCAACCACATCCCCGAGGGCATGGATGTGCCCCTGCAGTCGGAGAACGGCATGCTGGGCATGGGTCCGTTCCCGCGTGAGAACGAGGTGGACCCCGATCTCATCAATGCGGGCAAGCAGACCATCACCGAACTGCCCCACACCAGCTATTTCAGCTCGGCGGAAAGCTTCGGCATGATCCGCGGCGGGCATATCAACCTGTCCATCCTGGGCGCGATGGAGGTCTCGGAAAAAGGCGACATCGCCAACTGGATGATCCCGGGCAAGATGGTCAAGGGCATGGGCGGCGCCATGGACCTGGTGGCGGGCGTGCAGCGCGTTGTGGTGATCATGGATCACGCCAACAAGGCCGGCGAACCCAAACTCCTGAAAGAATGCTCCCTGCCGCTGACCGGCAAGGGCTGCGTCGACCGCATCATCACTACGCTGGGCGTGTTCGACGTGGTCGAGGGCGGGCTGGAGCTGATCGAAATGGCGCCCGGCGTCACGCTGGACCAGATCGAGGCCCAGACCGAAGCGAAATTCCGGGTGAAGGAAGGCGTGGCGGGGTAGGGGCGCCTCCGCCTCAACTCCCCCTCAATGCTGCTGCGCCCCGAAGCGCACGCGCACGCCGCCATTGAAGACGAATCCGTCGGTGGGCGCCCAGGCGTCGACGGTCCAGCGTCCGTCTGAGCCCAGCGACGGGCGCACCAGCGGGTCATGGCGGCTCTGGCGGATGTTCAGGATATTCTCGGCATTGCCGAACACGCTGAACCGGCCCACGCGCCATTCGGCCAGTATGCCCATATGGACAAAGGGGCGCGAGCGGGTGCGGTAGGGATTGTCGTCCAGAGACTGGCCGCCGGTGTAATAGGCCTCAAACCCGATCCGGCCGCGATCATGATCCTCCCACATGGCGACCATGCCGGCTGAATGGCGCGGGGTGAGGGGCGTCTCGGTGCGCTGTCCGGTGACCGGGTCGCGGGCGTCGGATTGGGTATACATATAGCTCGCCGTCACCACGTAGTGCTCATAGCGGTAGCGCAGCAGGGCTTCGCCGCCGCGCGTCACGGTCTCGCCGGGCGCATTGACGATGCGCAGCCGGTCTGTGCCGTCAGGCAGGGTGCCCCCGGTGGGGATCAGCACCGCCTCATCCGGGACGCGGGTGCGGAAGGCGATGAGATTGGCTTCGAACGGGCCGAACCGGCGGCCGACATCAAACGACAGGCTCTCGGCCCGCTCCGCCTCCAGCCCGGTCAACGGATCAAGCCGCGACAGGCCGGTCTCCTCAATCGCGCCAATAAACGGCCCGGGTGCAAAGAAGCCCCGCGCCGCCGACGCGCGCAGGGTCCAGGGGCCGGGGCGCCACAGCACTGACACGCGCGGGCTCAGGAACTCTCCGTATTCGCTATGGGAATCGGCGCGCAATCCTCCGGAGACGGTGAAGTCTTCGGTGAGGTCGCGGTCATACTGGATGAACACGCCCGGCACGGTGAAGGTGTAATCGAGGTCCGGGAAATCATCGGTGTCCAGCGTATCGGCCTGCACCGCCAGCCCGCCCACAAGGGAATGGCCGTCATGGGACCAGGCGAGCGTGGCTTCGCCGAACAGGGTGCGGCGCCGGTCGCGCTCGCTGCGGGGGCCAAACTGATGGCGATGATCGGTCGCCATGGCCGAGGCGCGCACGCCGAACTCGAGATCGTCACTGATCGGCAGATCGAGATTGAACCCGGCATCCAGACGCCGGGTGTCGAGGCCCTGAACGAACGGGCTGCCATCCGGAACGGTGCGTCCGGGCAATGTCCCGCCGCTGCGCGTCTCTTGCGTATAGCCAAATGTGAACAGCGCCCCGCCGCCGGAGGCCAGGTCCCGGAACAGGCGCGGGCGGATCGTGTAGCGCTCATAGGACGGAATATCCGCCCAGCCCGATCCGTCGAGATCGCGCGCGTCCTGCCAGTGGCCGCCGCCCGTCACCGAATAGCTCCAGCCGTCCGCCAGGGGCGCCGCTGCATAGGCCGTCACGTCTGCACCGCGCTGGCTGGTGGCGTTGAACAGGATCTCGCCTTCAGCTTCGCCCGATGGCCGCCGGGAGATCAGATTGATCACCCCGCCCATGGCCGAGCCGCCATAGAGCGCCGAGGCCGAGCCCTTGATGATCTCCACCCGCGCCAGATCGGTAGGCGGGATCTGCAACAGGCCGATGGAGCCCGCCTGGCCGCCATAGAGCGGCAGGCCGTCGGCCAGCAAGAGGGTGTAGCGCTCGCTCATCCCCTGGACGCGGATGCCGGCAGACCCCAGCGCGGCCGAGCTCGCCTGCACCCACAGCCCGCCGGTTTCGGCCAGCAGCACCGAGATATTGCCCGGCGCCATGATCATCTTTTCCTCGATCTCCTCGCGGTCGATGATCTCCACGCGGATCGGGTCGTCCTGGACCCGCCGGCGTGGGCGCGGGGGGCGGACCCGGGTTGGGTGGGGGTGGGGGGGGTGGGCCAGCCCCCCGGGGGGGGGGGGGGGGGCGCGGGGGGGGGGGG
>JAIUMW010000248.1 GCA_022565365.1 Oceanicaulis sp. | reverse complement strand
GCCTGACGCCACAGCCGGACCGCCTTTCGCGCGCCCCGGCCAGCCCCTTGGAGACCTGCATGCCCCAGTACCGCGCCCCGCTTCGTGATCAGAAATTCGTCCTCAACGATCTTCGGAATGTCCAGCAATACAGCGATCTTGACGGCTTCGCCGACGCCAGCGCCGACATTGTCGACGCCATCCTGGATGAGGGCGCCAAGCTGTGTGAAAACGTGCTGGCGCCGCTCAACAAGACCGGCGACGTGCAGGGCTGCACGCTGTCAAACGGCGAGGTGACCACGCCTGACGGCTTCAAGGACGCCTATGCCCAGATGACCGAGGGCGGCTGGACCGCGCTGTCAGCCGATCCGCAATATGGCGGCCAGGGCCTGCCTCATTATCTGAACCTCGCGTTCAACGAGATGGTGACCAGCGCCACCATGGCGTTCGGCATGTATCCCGGCCTGACCGGCGGCGCGGCGCAGGCGCTGGTGGTGGGCGGCTCCGACGAACAGAAGCAGCTCTACCTGCCCAAGATGATTTCCGGCGAATGGTCGGGCACGATGAATTTGACCGAGCCCCATTGCGGCACCGATCTGGGCATGCTGCGCACCAAGGCGGTCCCGAATGGTGACGGCTCCTACAAGATCTCGGGCCAGAAAATCTGGATCTCGGCGGGCGAGCATGATCTGTCCAAGAACGTCATCCACCTGGTGCTGGCCCGCATCGAGGGCGCGCCGGCGGGCGTGAAGGGCATCTCGCTCTTCGTGGTGCCCAAATTCATCCCCGATGACAGCGGCGCGCCCGGCCAGCGCAACACGCTTCAGTGCGGCGGGCTGGAGCACAAGATGGGCATTCACGGCAACGCCACCTGCGTCATGGATTATGACGAGGCCACCGGCTGGCTGGTGGGCGAGGAGAACAAGGGCCTGCGCATCATGTTCGTCATGATGAACGAGGCGCGCCTGGGTGTGGGCCTGCAGGGTCTGGGCCTGGCCGAGACCGCCTATCAGTTCTCGCTGGCCTTCGCCAAAGACCGCCTTCAGGGCCGCTCGCTGACGGGGCCGAAGAATGCGGACGGCCCGGCCGATCCGATCATCGTGCACCCCGATGTGCGGCGCATGCTGATGGACCAGAAAGTGTTCGTGGAGGGCGCGCGCGCGCTCGCCTACTGGACCGCGCTGCAGGGCGATCTGGAGCACAAGGGCGCCGACGAGAAGACCCGCGAGACCGCCGGCGATTACATGGCGCTGCTGACCCCGGTGATCAAAGGCTATCTCACCGACAAGGGCTATGACAGCGTCTCCAAGGGCCTGCAAATCCATGGCGGATCGGGCTTCACCGAGGAGTGGGGCATGTCCCAACTCCTGCGCGATGCGCGCATCACCCTGATCTATGAGGGTACGAACGGGGTGCAGGCCCTCGACCTGGTGGGCCGCAAGCTGGCGATGAAGGGCATGGCGCCGATCAATAATTTCTTCGCGGCGTTGGACGCCTTCGTGGAAGAGAACAAGGGCGACAAGGCCATTGCGTCGTCCGTGGAGGGCCTGGAATCCGTCACCGCCAAGCTCAAACGCGCCACCAATTGGCTGGTGGAGAAGGGGCTGGAGAATTTCGACAATGCCGGCGCGGCGTCCACCGATTACCTGCACCTGTTCGGCCTGACCTGCTTTGCCTGGAAATGGGCGAAAATGGCCAAGGTCGCGGCGGCGCGCGTGGCGCTGGACGATTCCGATCCGATCTACAAGTCCAAGCTGGTCACCGCGCAATACTTCGTCGAGCGCTGGCTGCCCGACGCGGACGCCCATCTGGCCCGTATTGAAAGCGGCGCCGGCACGATGATGGCGCTGACCGCCGAGGCGTTCTAGGCGCGCCGTGAAGAGACAGGAGGCACACACATGACCGCTCAAATCCTCAACACGCCGCGTCCCGCCTGGCTCGACCAGGAAGACGTCAACATGTTCGACCACGCCGCGCGCGGCTTCCTGACCAAGGAATGCCTGCCCCATGGCGACCGCTGGGAGAAAGAGGGCCAGGTCGACCGCGAGATCTGGACCAAGGCCGGCGAGGCGGGGCTGTTATGCCCGGCCTGCCCCGAGGAATATGGCGGTGCGGGCGGGGACTGGCGCCATGACTATGCCTTCCACATGGCGGTGGCGGAGCTGGGCGTGGATGGCTGGGGCGCGTCTTTGCACAACTCCATCGTCGCCCCCTATGTCTGGCATTACGGCAGCGAAGAGCAGAAAAAGCGCATCCTGCCCAAAATGCTGTCGGGCGAATATGTCGGCGCCATCGCCATGACCGAGCCGGGCGCGGGCTCTGACCTGCAGGGCGTGAAGACCACGGCGGTGCGCGACGGCAATGGCTATCGCATTAATGGCTCGAAGACCTTCATCACCAATGGCGGCACGGCCAATCTCATCGTGGTGGTGGCCAAGACCGACCCCAAGGCCGGCGCCAAAGGCACCTCGCTCTTCCTTATTGAAACCGACGGGCTGGACGGGTTCCGGCGCGGGCGCAATCTCGACAAGGTGGGCCTGAAATCCCAAGACACCGCCGAATTGTTCTTCGAGGACATGTGGGTGCCCGCCGAGGCCCTGCTGGGCCAGGACGAGGGCCGCGGCTTCGTCCAGCTGATGGAGCAATTGCCCCAGGAGCGCCTGCAAATCGCGGTGCAGGGCGTGGGCATGATGAAGCGCGCGCTGGCCGAGACCATCAACTACGTCAAGGAGCGCAAGGCCTTCGGCAAAGCGGTCATCGATTTCCAGAACACCCAGTTCAAGCTCGCCGAGCTCAAAACCAAAGCCACCATCGCGGAGGTGTTCTGCCAGCACTGCTCGGATCTTCTGATCCAGGGCAAGCTGGACGCGGCCACCGCCTCCATGGCCAAATACTGGGTCACCGACATGCAGTGCGAGCTGGTCGATGAATGCGTCCAGCTCCATGGCGGCTACGGCTTCATGAACGAATACCCGATCGCGCGCATGTGGCGCGACGCCCGCGTACAACGCATCTATGGCGGCACCAACGAGATCATGAAAGTGCTGATCGCAAGGACGCTTTAGTCGCGGCCCGCACTGACAGAACAACACCCCACAGGGCGGAACCCCCTTATGACCGACGCTTACATCTACGACGCCTGCCGCACGCCGCGCGGCAAGGGCAAGAAGAACGGCTCGCTGCACGAGATCACGGCGTTGCAGCTGGCCACCCAGCAGCTGGAAGCCATCCGCGACCGCAATAATCTCGACACCAGCTTCGTCGATGACGTGGTGCTGGGCTGCGTGTCGCCGGTGGGCGAGCAGGGCGCTGATATCGCCCGGGCCGCGGCGCTGAACGCGGGCTTTGCCGAGAGCGTCTCGGGCTTGCAGGTCAATCGCTTCTGCGCCTCGGGGCTGGAGGCGGTGAACCTGGCTGCGGCCAAGGTGATGTCGGGCGAGGCGGACCTGGCCATTGGCGGCGGCGTCGAGGCGATGAGCCGGGTGCCCATGGGCTCTGACGGCGGCGCCATGGTGGTCGATCCGGAAATGGCGTTCGACCATTATTTCGTGCCCCAGGGCATTTCGGCCGATCTGATCGCGTCGAAATACGGCTATAGCCGCGACGACGTGGACGCCTATGCCGTGGAGAGCCAGAAGCGCGCCGAGAAGGCTTGGAAAGAGGGCCGTTTCAAGAATGGCGTCGTGCCGGTGAAGAACCAGCTTGGCCTGACCCAGCTTGACCATGACGAGCATATGCGCCCGGGCACCGACATGCAGTCGCTGGCCAGCCTCAAACCCGCCTTCGCCGATCTGGCCGCTTTCGTCGGCCTCGACAAGGTGGCGATCCAGCGATACCCGGACGTTGAGAAAATCAATTTCGTCCACCATGCGGGCAACTCGTCGGGCATCGTGGACGGCGCCTCGGCCATTCTGGTGGGCACCAAGGAAATGGGCGAGCGCCTGGGCCTGAAGCCTCGCGCGCGCATCCGGTCCATGGCCTCCATCGGGTCAGAACCCACCATCATGCTCACCGGCCCGGCTCCGTCGGCGCGCAAGGCGCTGAAGAAAGCCGGGATGAGCGAAAACGACATTGATCTGTACGAGATGAATGAAGCCTTCGCCGCGGTGGTGCTGCGCTTCATGGAAGATCTCGGCGTCCCCCACGACAAGGTCAACGTCAATGGCGGCGCCATTGCGCTGGGCCACCCGCTGGGCGCCACCGGGGCCATGATCCTGGGCACGCTGCTCGACGAGCTGGAGCGCACCGGCAAGGGCACGGCGCTGGCCACGCTCTGCGTTGGCGGCGGCATGGGCACAGCCACGATCATCGAGCGGATCTGAACGCCATGACCGGGACGCCGGAAACCCCGAACAAGCCCAAGGGCGAGACGACGGAGGGCGGCATGATGTCCGGCCTGCCGCTCGGCATCGCCATGGGCGCGGGGATCGGCGTCGCGATCGGGGCCGGACTGGACAATATTCCCATGGGAATCGCGTTCGGCGTCGCCATCGGGATCGCGCTGGCCCCGGCGTTCGCGTCATCAGGCTCATCAGCTTCGCGCAAGGACAATACCTGCAGCTCCGGGACGGACGCGCAGGATGAGGAGACAAAACCATGACCTACACACACTTCAAATACGACCTCGACGGCGACGGCATCGCCCTCATCACCTTTGACAGCCCCAACGTGTCTATGAACGTACTCTCCGCCGCCGTAATGGCGGAAATCGGCGAGATCGTGGAGCGCATCAGCAAGGATGATGCGGTCAAGGGCGCGGTCATCACGTCGGGCAAGAAAGCCTTCTGCGCCGGCGCG
>JAIUMW010000247.1 GCA_022565365.1 Oceanicaulis sp. | reverse complement strand
TCCCCACGGCGCCCGAACGCGCGGTGGTCGGGGAAATCGGGGCGGAGGTTGCCCGGCCCGGCGCCGGAACGGCCGGGGCCGGCGCCCCCTGGTGGACGCGCAAGCGCGACGCGCTTCTTGATCTCGCCCCGCAAACCGGCGGGCTCTATGTCTATGATCTCGAAACCGTCAGCGCCCGTGCGAGCGCCGTGGCGGGGATCAAGACGCTGTCGCGCGCCTTCTACGCCATGAAGGCCAACGCCCATCCGGAAGTGCTGCGCGCCATCCGCGCGGCGGGGCTCGGGTTTGAATGCGTCTCTCCCGGCGAGATCGCGCGTGTACGCGACACCTTCGCCGATATCCGGCCCGACGAGGTGCTGTTCACCCCCAATTTCGCCCATCGCAGCGAGTATGAAGCCGCAATCGCCTTCGGCGCCCATCTCACCATTGACGGGCTGCACCCGCTCACCCACTGGCCGGACGTGTTCCGGGGCGCTGATGTCATCCTGCGGGTCAATCCCGACCGCCCGCGCGGCCACCACCAGCATGTGAAAACCGCCGGCCCCAAAGCCAAGTTCGGCATTCCGCTGGACGCGCTTGCCGATGCGCGCGCCGCCGCGGACGCCGCCGGGGCGCGGGTGATCGGCCTGCACGCCCATGCGGGCTCCGGCGTCACCGAACCCGATCACTGGCGCGAGATCGGCGCGATCCTGGCCAGAGCCGCGCACGCCTTTCCCGATGCCCGCATTCTCAATTGCGGCGGGGGCCTGGGCGTGCCCGAAAGCCCCGACGCGCCCGCGCTCGACCTCCTGCGCGTGGACGAGGAGCTCGCGCTTCTGAAGAAAGCCCATCCGCGCTTTGAGCTGTGGATGGAGCCCGGCCGCTACCCCGTGGCTGAAGCCGGCGTGCTGCTGGCGCGCGTCACCCAGGTCAAGCACGCCTTCGGCACGCGCTTTATCGGGCTGGGCACCGGCATGAACTCGCTGATCCGCCCCGCCCTCTACGGCGCCCGCCACGAGATCGTAAACCTCACCCGGCTCGGCGAGCCAGGCGCCGGCATGGCGTCGGTGGTCGGTCCGATCTGCGAGAGCGCGGATCTTCTGGGCGCCGACCGTCTCCTGCCCGAAACGCATGAGGGCGATGTCATGCTGATCGCCGAAACCGGCGCCTACGGCGCTGTGATGGCCTCGCGCTATAATCTGCGCGAACCGGCAGGCGAGGCGGTGATTTAGGCGATACGCCACTCATCGCACAGCGTGCGCCTTACCAGCACGCCGTCCCTGAACCAGTGCCAGGTGCGCGCGCGGGTGCGGCCGTCCGGGGCCATCACGATGATCTCGACAAAATGGGCGCCCGGCTCGTCCTTGCGGTCGAGATGGAGGAGCACGTGGGCGCCACTCTCCCAAGCCGCGCCGGTGAAGGTGTGGGTGTCGAACACGATGCGCTCACCCTCAATGCGCCCGTCAAACCGGTCCTCGCGCACCCGCCCGTCCGGCCACTCAAAACGGATATGCTGGACATAGAAGGGATCGCCCGAGGCGGGGAATTCGCAGACCACACGCGCGCCATGCCGGTCGATCTCGCGCCCTTGCGCATCGAGATAGGTGTAGGTCCCCTCCCAGACGCCTTCATGGGCGCGCATGGCGGGGAAATGCGTCATCAGATCACGCCCCGCTCTTTCATCGCGCGGATGCGCCCGGGGTCAAACCCGGCTTCGCGCGCCAGCGTTTCGGAGTGCTCGCCGAAGCCCGGAACGGCCGGTTTCGGCTCAGGCGGCTCCTTCGCAAACCGGATGGGCGGGCCGATATGGCGGGCGCCGCTGGCGTCCTCGAACACCAGGCCCCGCGCGCGGGTATGCGGATCGTCAAAGGCGTCCTTGAGCGAGCGCACCGGCGCCCAGCAGACATCCATGTCTTTGAGAAATTCCTCCCATTCAGCCAGCGTGCGGCTGGCGAAGGTGTCCCTGAAGAACGCGCGCAAGGGCTCCTGCGCAGGGCCGGGTTCCGCTCGAGCAAAGTGAAGAAGGTCCGGGCGGCCCAAAGCTTCGAGGAGGTTGGAGGCGAACTTGATTTCCGATCCGCCCAGCACGAGATGCTTTTCGTCCTTCGTTTCATAGACATGATACATGGCCGCGCCACCGAATGAGCGCATGTCCTTCACCGGCGGGTGGGCGTCCTGGGCGAACACCGGCCCGGTGACATTGGGCGTCCAGGCCAGCGCCGCGTCATACATGGCCAGGTCGATGAAATCGCCCTGCCCCGTCTCGTGGCGGCGATAGAGCGCCATCAGGATCGCCGACAGCGCCATCAGCGAGGCGGCCATGTCGGCCACCGGCATGTTGGGGCTGGCCGGCTTGGCGTCCTCCAGCCCGCGATTGAGATCCACCAGCCCCGCCAGCGCCTGCACCGTCAGGTCATGGGCGGGCTTCATCGCATAGGCGCCGTCCTGGCCGAAAGCGGAGATGGAGCAATAGACAAGGCGCGGATTGAGCGCGCTTAGCGTCTCGTAATCGGCGGCCAGGCGCCGGGCGACGCCGGGGCGGAACGCCTCCACCACCACATCGGCCTCGCGGGCGAGGGCGTGCAGCAGCGCCTGTCCGTCAGGGTCTTTCAGGTTCAGTTTCAGCGAGCGCTTGCCGCGCGCGATATTGCGGAACCACACCGACACGCCGTCGGCATGGCGCAAGCCGATCTCGCGCGTCGGCTCCCCCGTCCCGTTGGCCGGCTCGATCATCACCACATCGGCGCCGTGATCGGCCATCATCATGGTCAGATGCGGACCGGGCAAAAAGGCGGAGAGATCAAGGACTTTGAGGCCGGAGAGTTTCATGGGGGAAGCTTTCATAAGGACGGCAAAAGCCGCAGGCGGACCCGGTCGTTAGCAATGACAATCAGGCGTCCCCTGACCGCATCGAGATGATCGAGAATGACGTCCGCGCAACGCGGCACCCTTACCGAGCGCAACAGGAAGGCTCCGGCCACACCGGAGTGCGTTGCCGTCAGCAGGGGCCCGAAATCCTTGTCCTGGGTGATCAGAATGCGTCCCGTCTCCACGGCGCGGGCCAGAACATCAGGGTCTGCGATGCTCGGGCTGGTCTCCAGAATGGACAAGATGTCCAATCCGGCGTCCCTGAGGCGGCGGACCAGACGCATGTCCACGCATTCATCCGCCAGGAAATTCATCACTCAGCGGCGGGCAGGACAGTGTCAGCAGACCGGTCCGCCGCATAAGCGAGCGCCGCGCGCACGTCTTCCGCCGTGATGTGCGGGTATGCCTCGAGCACGTCTTCGAGGGTCTCGCCTTCGGCAAACATCATGACAATCAGATACACCGGCACGCGCGTGCCTTTGATGCACGGCTTGCCGACCATGATGGCCGGGTCGGCGCTGATGCGCGGGTGGGCGTCTTTGAGGGTCAAGGCGTCAGTCTACCATATCGTCAGCGCGAAAATCACGCGCCTCAGGATGATTTCGGGCCGGGTCCCGCTTTCAGCGCTCCCAGCACCTCCCGCGAATGCTCACCCAGTTTCGGCGCCCTCGCTTGCGAGGGGCGTTCGCCATTGATGCGGAAGGGTTCGCGCAGGAGCTTCAGGCCGTCCGGGCGGTCGGGATGCTCCACCGTTTCGATGAGCCCCGCCGCGTCCGGCGCGTCGAGAGCCTCAGACAGGGAGTAGACCGGCGCCACCGGGACTTTGCCGCCCAGCAGCTTCACCCAGTGGGCGGTGGGCCGGGTGCGGAACAGGGCGTCCAGCTCATACTGCAGCGCCGCGCGGTTATCGCCGCGCGCCTTTGTGTCGGCGTAACGCGGATCGGCGGCGAGATCGTCGCGCCCGGCCGCTTCGCAGAACACGCTCCAGAATTTGGGCAGCTGGCACATCAGGAAGATCCAGCCAGCGGCGGTGGGGAAAAGCTGGCTCGGCATCACGGACGGGTGGGCCGAGCGCGCCAGCCGCGTCGTCTCCGCGCCCTCATTGAGATACCAGGTGGCCGGATAGGAGAGCTGATGCAGGGCGGTGTCGAGCAGCGACACGTCCACATCACAGCCCTCACCTGAGCGCCGCGCGCCCAGCACCGCCGAGACCAGGCCCAGCGCCATCATCGTGCCGGTCATGAAATCAACCATGGACAGGCCAAAGCGCGCCGGCGGGCCGTCGGGCTCGCCGGTCAGCGACAGAAACCCGGCCTCGGCCTGCATGAGATAATCATAGCCCGGCCACGCCTCACGCGCGCCGCCGCGGCCATAGGCCGACAGATGCGCGCACACGATGTCCGGCTTGATGGATTTGAGCGCGGCGTAATCGACTTTCAGCTTGGCCGGCAGATCGCCGCGCAGATTATTGGCGACCGCATCGGCGCCCTTCACCAGCGCTTCGAACAGGGCGCGGTCATCGCCCTGTTTGAGGTCGAGGCAAACGGACTTCTTGCCCCGGTTGAAGGTCTGGAAGAACTGGCTGTCATGCTCGCCCAGGAAGTACGGTCCGGCCTGGCGCGAGGAATCGCCGCCCTTGGCCGTTTCGATCTTGATCACCTCCGCGCCCAGCCCGGCCAGCAACTGCGTGCCATAGGGCCCGGCGCCGTATTGCTCGATGGTCAGGATGCGCAGGCCGTCGAGGGGTTTGTGCATGGGTAATCCTTACCGTCAGTACGCG
Source organism: Oceanicaulis sp. (assembly GCA_022565365.1). Classification (GTDB taxonomy): domain Bacteria; phylum Pseudomonadota; class Alphaproteobacteria; order Caulobacterales; family Maricaulaceae; genus Oceanicaulis. Next base: position 153 of record JAIUMW010000247.1, on the reverse strand, counting down.
TACGCTTTCTCCCCCCGCTTGCGGGGGGAGTGGCCCGAAGGGCCTAGGGGGGGGCGGCGGGCACACAACCCCCCAACCCTTGCCGCCTGCGTCCATCGCGGCCAATCTATGCCTCGATGACGAGCCGCCCAGGGCCAGGGCCCGTGCGGGGGC